>JAPWUT010000020.1 GCA_028275425.1 Anaerolineae bacterium
GAATACCCGTAAGCGGTGAATCAAGGCTTTTCTGCGAACTATGCCCGGCCACCATAATAGGGATAACCGGCTCCAGCGGCAAAACCACTACCACCGCTGTAACCGGAGAAATGCTGAAAGAGGCCGGAATACCAACATGGGTCGGTGGGAACATCGGCAGGCCACTAATAGAGAGCCTTGAGAAAATTCAACCTCAAGACAGGGTTGTTATGGAGCTTTCAAGCTTCCAGCTCAAACTCTTCGGGCCAGATTTTGGCCTGAAGCCCCTGAGCCCTCCCGTGGCGGCCATCCTCAACATAACGCCAAACCACTTGGACCGGCATCCCTCTATGGAGGATTACATAGCGGCCAAGAAGAACATATTCTTGCATCAAGGGGAGAACGGAGTGGCCATTTTTGGGTACGATAACGCCATTTCCCGAAGCTTGGCCATGGAAGCCAAGGGCAAGGTCTGGTTCTTCAGCCTTGGGGAACTGCCGGAAGGGGCTTTTCTGCGGAACGATAGGCTTTACCTCAAGATGGATGAAACTGAACTGGAGATTTGCCGGACCGATGAAATCAAAATGCTGGGCAGGCACAACGTAGCCAACCTCTTAGCTGCCTCGCTTTTGGCATCCATAGGCGGGGCAGACATTGAGGCCATAAGGAACGTAGCCATAAACTTTAAAGGGGTTGAACACCGCTTGGAATTTGTCCGGGAAGTCCGTGGGGTCAAGTATTACAACGATTCCATAGCCACCTCGCCGGAGAGGGTTGTAGCTGCCCTTAACTCCTTTGATGAGCCGATTGTCCTTCTGGCGGGGGGAAAGGATAAAAACCTTCCCTGGGAAGAGATGGCTGCCCTAACGGTTAAGAAGGTCCGGCACATCGTGATTTTCGGGGAGGCGGCGCCGAAGATAGAGCGAGCGGTGCGGGAAGCTCGCTCGCGTTTGGGGGCAAGCACTCCCGAAATCTCCCTCTGCTCAACTCTGGAGGAGGCAGTTGCGGAAGCTTCAAGGGTAGCAAGGCCGGGGGATATAGTTCTCCTGTCGCCAGGAGGGACAAGCTTTGATGCTTTCAGGGATTATGCCCACAGGGGCGAACGTTTCAAAGAGCTTGTAGCCAGACTTTAGGAGCTTATCGTGATGAGGCAAAGGGCGGGGATTTTACCAATCCAGCCGGATTACATCCTAATAGCAGCGGTAGTGCTTCTGGCCTTCATAAGCCTGATGATGATGCACAGCGCTGGGCTTCACCTCTTAGCCTTGAGGGGTTCCGGAAACCCGGAGCGTTTCTTCACCCAACAGCTCATGGGAATTTTAGCCGGCTTAGGGGCTATGGGCATCGCCTCGGCCATTGATTACCGGTTGCTCAAACGCTTCTCGGTTCCCATAATGCTTGTAGTCCTTTTCCTCTTAGTCCTTGTGAACCTCAAAGGTACGGGGCGTTGGCTTTTGCGGACCCGAGCCGGCTCCTCCCTGCAGCCGAGCGAATTTGCCAGGCTTGGGGTTATCATCTATGCCGCCCACTGGTTATCCTCCCGAAGGGAAACCTTGGCCTCCCTCACGAGGGGCCTAATCCCGTTCGCCATCATAGTCGGGATTGTGACTGGCCTTGTAATCCTGCAGCCGGATTTGTCCATGGCAGCCCTCATAGCCCTTACGGGGGCAATCATGTTCTTCATAGCCGGTGCCAACTTCTTCCAATGGGCAGGCAGTCTCCTAATGGGTGGGGCTGCGGCCGTTACCGTCATCCAAATGGGCATTTTCCACTATGCCCAAAAGAGGATTTTGCTCTGGGAGCAAGTCCAGCGCTTCTTAAGGGGTGAACCGATTTCGCCGGAATACATGAGTGAGCAGCCTTTCTATGCCCTCGGCTCATTCATAAGGGGTGGGCTCTGGGGGAAAGGGCTTGGCCAAGCCTCTCTGGCCCCAATGATGGGTGAAACTTTGCCTTCGGATGGAATAATGTGCCTTGTGGCCGAGGAGTTGGGCTTTGTGGGTTGCCTTGTGGTAATAGTCCTTTTAGGGCTTGTTGTATACCGTGGCCTTGTCATAGCCTCAAAGACCGAAGACCTATTTGGGAAGCTAATAGCTTCGGGGTTCTGTTGGAGCTTAGCCCTGCAAGCTCTAATCCATCTGGCAAGCCTTGTCGGCTTCATGCCCATGACCGGGATGGTTTTCCCCTTCCTGAGCTTGGGAGGCTCGGCCATGGTGACCTCTATGGCCGGAGTTGGCATTCTCATGAACATCTCAGTCGGAGGCAAGGAGGAGAAGAGAAGTGCGGTTTATCTTTACGGGTGGGGGAACAGGGGGGCACGTCTATCCCGCCCTCGCCGTAGCCGAAAGGCTAAAAGATAGCCAAATCCTATACGTTGGGACTCGTTCCGGCCTGGAGCGCGATATCGTAGCTCGGTGGGGCATCCCTTTCCGGGAGGTTTCCTCAGCTCCTCTGCAGGGGATTAACCCGCTCCGCCAAGCCTTTAACCTGTTGCAGGTCGTTAAAGGGGTATTGGAGGCCTGGAGAATAGTGAGGGAATTTTCACCCTGTGCCATCTTTGCCACCGGGGGATACGTCTCCGTTCCGGTTGTCCTGGCCGGGCGGCTTCAGGGAATCCCATCGCTAATCTACCTTCCCGACCTTGAGCCAGGGCTGGCGGTGCGTTTCCTTTCGCTTCTGGCGGCCAAAGTGGCGGTGACCTTCCCCGAGGTTCTGAAGTTCTTCCCGGAAGGGAAAGCAGTCGTGAGCGGCTATCCGGTGCGGAAAGGGCTTCTGGAAGCTAAGCCGGAGGATGGCCGCAGAGCCTTCGGCTTGGAAGACGGGATGAAGACCGTGCTTGTATTCGGCGGGAGCAGGGGGGCAAGGAGCATAAACAGGGCATTGGCCCGCTCCCTTGACACCCTCTTAGACTATTGCCAAGTCCTCCACATCTCCGGCGCCCTGGATTACGAGGAAATGAAGGACCTTTACCATTCGCTTCCGCCGGAGAAGAGGAAGCGCTACCGGGTCTTCCCTTTCCTCTACCAAGAGATGGGCTTAGCCTTAGCTGCAGCCGACCTTGTAGTCTCAAGGGCAGGGGCAGCCACCCTGGGGGAATTTCCGGCCTTAGGCAAGCCTGCCATACTAATCCCTTACCCCTACGCCGGTGGTCACCAAGAGCGAAATGCTCGGTTCCTTGAGGAAAGGGGGGCAGCCTTAGTAATCCTGGATTCGGATTTAGACAAAGCATTCCTCCCGGCAGTCTTAGGCCTTTTGGAGGATGAAGGGCGGCTCAGGGGGATGGCAGAAAGGGCCAAGGCGCTCGCTTACCCCGACGCTGCCGAGAAATTAGCCGAAATCCTGAAGCGGCTTAGCCCAGGAGGTTAAATGATTGCCATTGAGGCTGTGTTCATAAGCCTCATCTTTCTATTCGGGATAATAGGCATGAGCCGGGGCTGGGTAAGGGAGCTCATCGCCACGGCTGGGATAATCGTGGGCCTATTCATAATCAACTCTTTGGCCATAACCCCTCCAGGGGCTCCCCCGGAAACGAAAATCTTCATCCTTACTTACATAGTGGCTCAGCTCACCCGCCGGCCGTTCAATGACAGAATTACTCAACTGGTGGTGCAATTGAGCGTCTTCGGAATCGTCACTTTCTTCAGCTACTACGGGCCTACAGCGATGAGGACGGTTGGGCCAGTCAAAGGTTTGTTTCAGAGGGCGAGGGTAGGATGCCAAGAAGCCCTCCTTGGGTTCCTGGTAGGACTGATAAACGGCTACCTCATAGCTGGCACTATATGGTATTACCTTCACCTGACCGATTATCCTTTGCCTCCCGGCGTGTGGAACAAGGATTTGATGAGTGCGACGGCAAAACAGCTTATAAAATACCTACCGGAAAACTTCTTGACAGGGCTCACCCTTTACGGAATCATGGCCATCTTGCTTCTCTTTATCTTTGTTGCCGTTACTTGAGCGAGGGGAAAATGAGGGTACACCTTGTGGGAATTGGAGGGGCTGGGCTTTCGGCCATAGCCAGGGTGCTTAAGGAGCGGGGTTACGAAGTCTCCGGCTCCGATAGAGCCCATTCCTCCCTTCTGGAAGAATTGGCGAAGGAAGGGGTAAAGGTTTTCGTTGGCCATAAAGGGGAAAACGTCCACGGAGCCGATATCGTGCTCATCTCCTCCGCTGTGCCAGGCGATAACCCGGAGGTCCAGGAAGCCAAAAGGCTTGGGATACCGGTCCTCAAGCGGGCCGAATTCTTGGGCTGGTTGACCCAAGGCTACAAGGTTATAGCCGTGGCCGGAACTCACGGCAAAAGCACAACTACAGCCATGGTTGCTTGGGTTTTGGAGAGGGCGGGCTTCTCCCCTTCCTACATAGTCGGCGGGATAATGGCCAATTCCGGCCTGAACGCCCGCCACGGCCAAGGGCCATACTTCGTCATTGAAGCCGATGAGTATGACCGGACTTTCTTAGGGCTAAGGCCGTTCTTGGCCCTTGTCACCGCTTTGGAGATGGACCACCCCGATTGCTACCCGGATTTGGAGGCGATGAAGGAGGCGTTTGAGGAATTCCTCGGCCGAGTTGAACCTGGCGGATACATCTTGGGATGCGGCGATGAAGGCAATGTAGCCGAAGTCCTGAGGAAAGTGAAAAGTAACGTCATCACTTACGGCCTAAAGGATGGCAACGTTTGGCAAGGGGAATCCTTGGGGCTGGGGGAAGGAGGCCACATCTATCAGGTTAAAATGGGCGGTAGGGTTTGGGGGCCGTTCAGCCTCGCAATCCCCGGCCTTCAAAATGTCAAAAATGCCGTGGGAGCCATAGCTGCCTGCCGCATCCTGGGGGTGGAACCGGAGCAATCGGGCCTGGCCCTGAGCTCTTTCCGGGGGCTTAAGAGGCGCTTTGAAATCAAAGGCGAAGCCGGAGGGGTAATCGTGGTGGACGACTATGCCCACCACCCAACCGAAATCAAGGTTACGCTGGCGGCAGCGCGGGAGCGCTTCCCAGGAAGGGAAATCTGGGCTGTCTTCCAGCCCCACACTTATTCCCGAACCAAAGCCCTTCTGGAGGAGTTTGCCTCAAGCTTCTCTCAGGCCAACCACGTAATCATTTGCGATATCTATGCTGCCCGCGAGAAGGACACTCTGGGCATCTCTTCCTTGGACATCCTGGCACTCATGGACCACCCCGATGCCAAATACATCGGCTCGCTGGAGGCGGTGGCCTTTTACCTTGAGGAGCACCTTAAGCCGGGGGCCGTCCTCATAACCCTTGGGGCTGGAGACGTCTACCAAGTGGGGGAGAAGGTTCTGGAAGCGCTTCGGGGGAAAGGCGAGGATGAAGGTTGAGAGGCTTGCCAAGTTCCTGAATGGAGTCAAAAGGGATGAGCCCTTGGCCCCGCACACGTCTTTTCGGATTGGCGGGCCGGCAAAGCTCTTCCTCAGGGCTAAGACGGCAGAGGAAGTTGAGAAAGCTCTGAATTTGGCCCAAGAAGAAGGAATTCCTTGGGTGGTATTGGGCAAGGGGACAAACGTCTTAGTTGCCGATGGCGGATTTCCGGGCCTTGTGGTAGTCAATGCCTGCGGCCGCTTTGAGCTTGAAGAACTGGGGGATAAAGCCTTGCTCCGAGCCGAGGCCGGAGTTAGCTTGGCCCATTTGGCCCGCCTTACAGCGCTGAAGGGCTGGGAAGGGCTTGAGTGGGCGGAAGGGATTCCGGGCACCATAGGGGGAGCGATTGCGGGGAATGCCGGAGCCTTCGGCGGATGCGTGGCCGATGTCCTTGAGAGGGTGGAAATCTTGGGGGAAAAAGGCCAGAGGCTTTCCCTTAAACCGGAGGAGCTGGCCTTCGGTTACAGGCACAGCGCTTTCAAGGGCGAGCTTAAGGGGAGCGTTATCTTGTCTGCCGATTTCACCCTTGTGAAGAGGGAAGCAAGGGAGCTAAAAGAAAGGATGCTCCGCTACCGGGCGGAGAGGCGGGCCAAGCAACCCAAGGAACCAAGCGCTGGCTCCGTCTTCAAGAACCCGCCTGGGCATTATGCGGCCAAGCTCATTGAGGAAGTGGGCCTAAAAGGCTTCAGGGTAGGGGACGCCTGCTTTTCCCCTATCCATGCCAACTTCATCGTAAACCTCGGCCAGGCCAAGGCTTCCGATGTCCTCAAACTCATGGAGTTGGCGATGGACAGGGTGTGGAACGTTTTTGGCCTTAAACTTGAACCGGAGTTAGAATTCATTGGCCTTAATCCCCCTGGAGGTAAAATCCATGGCTAAAAAGCTAAGGGTAGGGGTGATATTTGGGGGCAGGAGCGGGGAACACGAAGTCTCCCTCGCTTCGGCCACCTCCGTAATCGCTTACCTGGACAAAACGAAATACGAGGTCATACCCATAGGCATAACCAAGGAGGGCAAGTGGGTAGCCTTTGGCGACCCCCTCCAAGCCCTGAAGGCTGGGACAATTGGGTCCAGCGTGCCGGTGGCCCTTTTGGGAGACCCAACGCAGAAAGCTCTCGTGAGCCTGGAGTTCTCCGAGCAAAGCCCAAGGCCCATCAGACTCCAGGAGCTGGACGTGGTCTTTCCTGTGCTCCACGGCCCTTACGGAGAGGACGGGACAGTCCAGGGCCTTTTGGAGCTGGCTGGTATACCATACGTTGGGGCTGGGGTATTGGCTTCAGCCGTGGGGATGGATAAGCCAACCATGAAAGCCGTCTTCATGGCCCACGGGCTTCCGGTGGTTAAGCACATCGTGATAAGGCGCAAGCATTGGGAAAGGGACCAAGCACCGATAATAGAGCAGGTGGAGGAAGAAATAGGCTACCCGTGCTTCGTAAAGCCGGCCAACCTTGGCTCCAGCGTCGGCGTTTCCAAAGCGAGAAACAGGGAAGAGCTGGAAAGGGCTCTGAGGATTGCCGCCCAATACGACCGCAAGATGTTAGTGGAGGTGGCGATAAACGCCCGCGAAATTGAGTGCAGCGTCCTCGGGAACGATGACCCCATAGCTTCAGTCCCCGGGGAAGTGGTTCCCCACCGCGAATTCTACGATTACAAGGCCAAATACATCCCCGGGGAAAGCGACCTCATAATCCCGGCGCCAATACCTCCAGACTTGGCGCGTTACATCCAAGAGTTAGCGGTGAAGGCCTTTTTGGCCGTGGATTGTGCCGGCATGGCCCGAGTTGACTTCTTCCTGGATAGGGAAACTGGCCAAGTTTATGTAAACGAAATAAACACCATCCCCGGCTTCACGGCTACCAGCATGTATCCCAAGATGTGGGAGGCCAGTGGGATTCCTTACCCTGAGCTTTTGGACAGGCTAATTGAGCTGGCCTTGGAGAGGTTTGAGGATAAGAAACGCTGCAGGACTTCTTACACTCCGGAAGAGGAAGAATGAGGACCCGTCGCTCAAGGAAGAGGCGTCGCCTTTACCGGAGCCTTATCCGGCCGATAGCTTTGGCGCCGGTGAGGCTCAGGAGCCTTCCCCCAGCTCACTGGGCAGCGCTGGGGGTTGTGGCCTTCATCCTGGCTTTCTTCATCTACTCCGGCCTGGCCTGGGAATTCTACGATTACCCGGTGGTGGTAAAGGGGGGGAAAGTGGTAAGCCCTGAAGTAGTTAAAGCCCTCTGCGGGCTTGAGTATTACCACATTTTCTTCGTGAACTCCAAGCAGTGCCAGAAAAAGCTGGAAGGAATCTTGGAGGTGAGAGAGGCTTCGGTCTCAGTCCGTTTCCCACCCAAGGTTGTGGTGGCAGTGGAGGAGAGGGAGCCGGTGATGGAGCTCATAAGCGGGGGTAAGTCCTTTTTAGTGGACCGGGATGGGGTCTTGATGGAGAGCAGGGGGAGGCAGCTCAGCCTTTTCCGCCTCTTTGACGATTCCGGTGGGGACGTGCGGCCGGGCCGGAAGCTTTCCCCAGTTGTCCTTACCATCGCCCTAAAGCTTAAGGAGCTTGGGATAGAAAAGGAGGGGGAGCTACACTATCACCCCGATGAAGGGTTCATACTCAAGGCCAAAGGCGGCTTCCCAGTTTACCTGGGCATGACTTCATACCTCATGAAGACTCGCCTTGAAGCTTACCGCTACGTCTGGGGTCACCTTGAGGCCGAAGGCTTGAAGCCGGCTTACATAGATGTGCGAGCGCCTGATGCACCCGTGTATTCAATTCATTCACCTTGAGCGGGGGTAAGAAGTTGGCCAGAATCGTTACAGCCATTGACGTTGGGACGACGAAAGTTTGCACCCTCATAGCGGAGGTAGAAGAAGAGGAAGAGGGGGCAGCCGTTCAAGTCATAGGGTTCGGGAATGCTCCCTCCAGAGGCATGAGGAAGGGTAGCGTGGTCAACATCTCCCAACTGGCCCAATCGGTAATGGAATCGGTGGAACAAGCGGAAAAGCTGGCCGGGCTGACGGTCTCCCGGGCCTATGTTAGCATCACCGGCTCTCACGTCTTCTCCATGAGCAGCCGGGGGATGATAGCCGTCCGCCGCCACCCCGGTGGGATAACGGCGGAAGATGTGGCGAGGGTAGTGGAAGCGGCCAGTGCTGTTTCCATCCCCTCCACTCAGGAGGTAATCCACGTAATCCCTCGCCATTTCATCGTGGACGGCCAGCCCGGGATTCAGGACCCAATCGGGATGGAAGGCTCAAGGCTTGAGGCTGAAGTCCTCATAGTAACGGCCTCAAGCTCAGCTCTTAACAACCTCAGGAAATGCTTCAAGGAGGTGGGGATTGAGCCTGAAAGGTTCATCTTGGCCGCCTTGGCTTCAGGGGAGGCCGTTTTGACCCCATCCGAAAGGGAGATGGGGGTCATCTTGGCTGACATCGGCGGGGGAACGACCGACATCGCCATATACATGGATGGGAGCCTCCTTTACACAAGTTCCCTGGAGCTTGGCGGGAACATGATTACCAGCGATATAGCCTTTGGCCTCCGGATGCCATTCTCCTCGGCGGAGGAGATTAAGAAGAGATACGGGTGCGCCCTGGCCGAAGAGGTTGGGGAGGATGAAGGGGTGGAGGCCATGGTTTTTGGGAGCGATAAGAAGCAGGTGCTCTCCCGCCGCTTCATGGCCGAGATAATCCAGGCCAGGGTGGAAGAGATGTTTGATTACCTCTACCGGGAGGCGCAGAAGAGCGGTTACGCTGGCCTTCTCCCAGCAGGGCTTGTCCTCTGCGGAGGCACGGCCGAGGTTAAAAGGATTGATGAGCTGGGGAGGCGATACTTGGAAATGCCTGTGAGGGTGGGGAGGCCATCGGGTGTGCAGGGGCTTGTGGAGATGTTGGAAAGCCCAGCCTATGCTACGGCCGTGGGACTTCTGCTCTGGCCCATCCGCCAGAAAATCCTCAGGGGCAAAATGACCTCAAAGTCTTGGAAAGAGAGGGTCATTGAGTGGTTCAAGACCCTTCTACCCTACTAAAGGAGAGAGGCCTATGGAAGAATTTGTGGGAACGAGGGAAAATTTCGCCCGAATAAAAGTCATAGGGGTCGGTGGAGGCGGCTGCAACGCCGTGAACCGCATGATAGAATCCGGAATCATGGGAGTTGAATTCATTGCCGTCAACACCGACAGCCAGGTCCTCCTTCTATCCAAAGCTCCTACCCGGGTTCAGATAGGGGAGAAGCTAACCAAAGGGCTTGGAGCAGGCGGAGACCCCGAGGTAGGTCGCAAGGCAGCCGAAGAATCAATTGATGAGCTTTCCCAAATACTGGAAGGGGCCAACATGGTCTTCATCACTGCCGGGATGGGCGGCGGGACCGGAACAGGAGCTGCGCCAATCATCGGTAGGCTGGCTAAAGAAGCCGATATCCTCACGGTAGCGGTAGTCACCAGGCCTTTCTCCTTTGAAGGCAATAAGAGGGCGGCTATAGCTCAGAAGGGGATAGAAGAGCTGGAGAAGGCAGTAGACACCCTCATCGTAATCCCTAACGACCGCCTCTTGGAAGTAGCCGATAAGAAGGTTTCCCTCCGGGAAGCCTTCGCCCTGGCCGATGACGTCCTGCGCCAGGCCGTCCAAGGGGTATCCGAACTCATCGTCAAGCCTGGGCTAATAAACCTGGACTTTGCCGATGTCAAGAAAGTGATGAAGGATGGGGGCAATGCCCTCATGGCCATAGGCCGGGCCTCCGGCGATGATGCCCCGGTCAAAGCGGTGCAAACGGCTATAAACAATAGGCTTTTGGATGTGAGCATAGACGGGGCTAAGGCCGTTCTCCTCAACTTCACAGGCGGCCCTGACCTCTCCCTCCCCGGAGTGCGTGAAGCGGCGGAGCTGGTGAAGAGCAAAGCCCACCCCGAGGCCGAGATTTTCTTCGGAGTCATGCTGGACGAGGGGTTTGGGGATGAGGTTCAGGTGACGATAATTGCCGCCGGGTTCCAGAAGCCCGGAGCCGAAGCGATTAGGCCTGCGGAGAAGCCCAAAGTGATAAAGTTCCCGGTTCCGGAGCGCCCACTCCCGGAGGACAATGTGGACATCCCAGCTTTCATAAGGAGGGCCAGGCGGCCTCTATAGCCAGCCATGCTCTTTCCACCAGCTGAGCGTTTCCCTGAGCCCTTCCTCAATATCGGTGCGGGGGGTAAAGCCAAGCTCCCTTTGGGCCTTGGAGCAATCCCAGGCATTGTTGTTGGCGAGGACTCTTATCCGGAAGAAGCTTATGAGGGGAGGGCCTTTGAGGGGGAGGAGCCGGTAAGCTATTTCAAATGGGAGGGCGAAAGCCCACCCCACTTGGATTGGCGCCCAGATTATGGAAGTGCCCATAAGGCGGGCCAGAGTCCCCCAGAACTCGCAAGCCTTCCGCAGAGGCCCGCCCAGGATGTAAGTCTGGCCTATGGCCTCTTTACGGGTAGCGGCCAGCATTATCCCATCCACCAAGTCCTTGACATATATGCGGTGATGGTAATTCTGGCCGTCGCCCGGAAGGAGGCGGAAGCCAACCTTCAAAAGCTTGGCCACAGTGTAAACCCCAACGTTCCTCTCCCTCGGGCCATAGACGTATACCGGCCTCAGGATTACCAAGGGCAAGCCCTTGGCGATGAACTCCTGAGCTAACCTTTCGGCCTCGGCTTTGGAGCGGCAGTAGGGGTGGGAGCTTGAAGTGAGGGGAAAGCTCTCATCTTTCAGGCCGGGGTAATCTTCAAGGCCTGTAGCCGCCACAGAGGAAGTGTAGATTACCCTCTCAACCTTCTCCTCCAAAGCGGCCTTGAACACATTGGCCGTCCCGAGGACATTGACCTCGTAGAAAAGCCTCCATGGCCCCCAATCGCTCATGATAGCGCCGAGGTGGAAGACCAAATCCACCCCTCTTACCGCCTCCCTAACCGCTCTGTAATCCCTGAGGTCGCCCACGAAGGGCTCAACCCCTTTCTTTTCCAAATCCTGGGCCTTGGCCGGGCTTGTGGTCATGCCCCGGAGCTTGAACCCTTCGCTGAGGAGCCTTTCCACCAAATGGCTTCCAATGAACCCTGTAGCGCCGGTTACGAGGGCTTTCATCATAGCTCTTTCTCTAAGATTTGGGCATTGATTTGCTTCAAGGTCTCCTCCACAATGTTAATCGTGCTTTTCTCAATGGGCTCTCCAGTCGCGCGGGCTTCAAGCTTGATTTCTAACTCAATGGTCGCTCCCTTTTCGTGCAGCGGCCTCAGCACGCCACGCATGAAATCGGAAAGTTTATCCCAGGGTATCCGGGCCCTGAGGCGGATAGGGCGCCCCTGAGGCTGAGAAGGTGCCACAGGGAATGTTTTAGGCTCCTGGACAGGCGAGGCTCTCTTAGCCTCTGTTACGCTCACTTCCTCGGGCTTTACTTCTACTTCGGGCTCCTTGGGAGGGAGTGCCTCTTTGCGCACCAGAACTGCACCGTATTCCAATTCCTGGGGTGGAACATCCCTTCCGTAGAAGATTTGACTCCCAACCCGCAAGCCGAAGAGCCCTTCTTTCACGCCGCGGATGATGCTTCTTTTGACCACTTCGTCTGTTTCCACCATTGGGAGTTCGGGGTAACGCCTGAAGGCCTCCAAAATGTCGGAGACGGGCTTTTCGGTTTCGTCTGGCCGGAGGGCTTTTTCCAAGAGGCGCTGGGGGGCAAGCTCCAGCGCTAACTTGTCCTCAGTGCGCAGGTAGCTCAGCACCATTGCGGCTAAGGAGCGCTGTTCCGCAGCGGTTGGCAGGCCCATGTCCAGCCACTCTATTCCTCCCATCCCTACCCCTGCCTTGGCTATGTGCCGGTAGGTTCTCCGCAGGGAATCTTTCACTGCCCCTCCGAGGTCGCGGATGCGCCGTTCAACATCCTTCCGATTTTCCTCCGGGAGCTGGTTCCAAAGGACTTTATCCTCACGAACGGATTTCAGCGCCAGGAAGCGCTTGAGCTTGGTCCGGGCTTCATTCCAGCCATTGGAATCGGCAACGAGGACGAGCAAGGCATTGCGGTAGACGCGGGGGACTGAGCCGCTCCTCTCCAGGAATTTCCTCGCCTCCCCTTCGGCCCTTTCCCCAGGCCGCGAGAACTCCGGCGAAAGTATAACCAGCTGCAGCTCTCTGCGGTCGGGGACTTCGCCTGGCTCTTGTGGGCAGAGGTAGGTCAGGAGCTCCCTTCCGGCGAGGTCCCTGAGTATGGCCCGGAATTCCTCCTGAATCTGGGGCTCCTGAACTTCGTCCTCTCGCTGTGCCAGGATTCGGTTCAGGTTCGGTTGGCTGGAGAACCAATAGCGACCGCCTTCCACGTGGAGATACCACAGTTCCTCTTCCAGCCGCTTGAGGGCATCGCCGACGAGTTGTGAAGAGATATCGCCCCAGAGCAGGGCCAGCCGGAGCTCAGGGGTTCCGACGCCGCGGCGCTCGCCACCGCTGAAGGAGGCAAAGAAGATGGCGGTCGCCAATCCGGTGGCGATTCCGAAGCGTTTGTATTCGGAGCCAAGTTCTTGGTCCAGCCGCTGGGCCTTGGCATTACTATCGGCAATGTCGGAAGATAGAACTCCTTCGTATTCGTTGCCGATGTGCTTGAGGAGTTCCCGCCGGATTTGGGGGTTAGCCAAGTTGATGTGGGCTGGCTGGATGAGGGGCGCCGGGTGCCTCTGCTGGTAAAGGTCGGAGATTACGAGGCCGAGGAAGCGGAGCACGCCGCGAGTCCGCTGGAAGGTTGAGAAGGTGCTCCAGCGCTCCAGGAGGATGTCAATGACCTGGGGATGGAATGGGTAGGCCTTGAGCATGCGGTCCCGGTAGTTTGATTCCCGCACCTGAGCCGGCACGTCGTCCCCAAGCTTCCGGTACATGGCCATGTAACTTTCCACAACCCGCTGCACCTCTACCGATTCGGGGACATTGTCAAACAGCCGCCGGCGGATGACTTCGTAAATCTCCTCTCCTTCCACCGGGGTGTAGATTGCCTCCATGCGGCCGAAGATTTGCTGGATTCGGTAGTGGGCTCGTTCCCCTTCTTCGCCGTAAGGGGCGCTGGAGGGCAAGGTGACCACCAAGGCGCATTGCGGGAGGGTTTTTACGGTCTCGGTTAGTTCTTGCAAGAAGGCGAGGACTTGGGTTTGGTAGGCCCGCGCGGCTTCGGATGAGGGGGCCTCTTCCAACAGTTTCGGCTCCACGCAACGGACAACGTATTCGGTGATTTCGTCCATCAGTATGAGGGTAGGCTCATCCTTGAGGAGTTCGTAGAGCAGGTCCTTCCCTGGGGCCAGGCGTCGCTCGTCGTGTTCCCGGATTAGCTCGTATTTTCCGAGCTGTTCGGCGATAGCTCCCCAAGGGGTTCGCCCCCGCAGGGGGTCGGGTGCTGTGCCGACAAAGACTGCTACTTGGGCCTGGGGGAGGGCGGGGAGCCCGATATCGCTTAAGATTGGCCTCAGTGCGGGCATGGTTTCCGGCTCCGGCCTGGATTTGAAGAGGTGGTATAGGGTGATGAGGCTATGGGTTTTGCCCCCGCCGAAAGGAGTCTGAAGCTGGATTACGTGTTCGCCGGGCTTTCCGGCCAGGCAGGCCACAACCGTGGCTATGAGGCGCTGTAGCCCTCGCGTTAAGTAGGTGCGGCTGAAGAAGGTGAGGGCATCCCGATACTCCTGTGGCGCTCTGCCGGCCACTACATCCGATAGGTCGGCGGCGAAGACGGATTCATCCAGCCTTCCCTCGCGTATGTCGGCACGAGGGGTGACAATCTGGTGCCAGGGGCGGAGAGGGCCAGTGGGCGGTGTTGGCGGTGCTTTGAAGCTGGCTCTTTCCAGGCAAAGGTTTACCCAGCTTAGGAAGGCCTCGGCCTCGCTTGAGGTGATTGGGAGGCCGCCGGGGTGCGCAGCTCGGTTCCGCAGCTCTATCCACTGTTCAACTGCGCCCAGCATTTTGAAATCGCGCCCCAGCTTCTTCTCGGCGGTGTCCAGGAGTTTTGCTCTCTTGAATAGGCCAAAAAGCTGCCCCAGAGTTAGCTCATCCACCGATTTGCCGAAATCGGCCAAAGCCTTTGTGACCGCCTCATGCTCCTGAGCGGTCAGGCGGGGCATGATTTCCCGGTAGAGCCAGCGGAAGAGCGATTCCAGGATTTGCCCGCCGATAGCGACGGCTTGGCCGTAGTAGCCTTGCCTGAGGA
>JAPWUT010000275.1 GCA_028275425.1 Anaerolineae bacterium
TGGCTTAGTAGCAAAAGTTAGCCACTCGCCCCTTGCTTTGAAATTTTCGGAGGCATATTTCCCAAGCTCCCTCCACCCCGGTTTGATTTGCCTTACCTGGCCCATTGTGGTATTGTTAGAAATAAACTTCGGCAAGGAGGGACAAAATGGGGAAGAAGGTAAGGGTGGCTATCATCGGGGTGGGGAACTGCGCTTCCGCCCTTGTCCAAGGAGTATACTACTACCGTGATGCTCCAGACGATGCTTTCGTCCCAGGCTTGATGCACGTTAACCTTGGAGGGTACCACGTAAGGGATATAGAGTTCAGCGCAGCTTTTGACATTGACATCAACAAGGTGGGCAAGGACTTATCCGAAGCCATCTTCACCCCACCTAACAACACCGCCAAATTTGCCGACGTCCCCCACTTGGGCGTGCCCGTCCACCGCGGCATGACTCACGATGGCCTTGGGAAATACTTGAAGCAGGTTATAACCAAAGCCCCAGGCTCCACTGCCGATATCGTCAAAATCCTCAAAGATACGGGGACAGATGTCGTGGTTAACTTCCTCCCGGTGGGGAGTGAAGAGGCAACTAAGTGGTACATTGAGCAGGTCCTGGACGCAGGATGCGCTTTCGTGAACGGCATCCCGGTGTTCATCGCCAGGGAAGAATACTGGCGTAAGCGCTTTGAGGAGAGAGGCCTCCCACTCATCGGAGATGATGTCAAATCCCAAGTGGGAGCTACCATCGTGCACAGGGTGCTCACCAAACTGTTCCGGGATAGAGGGGTCAAGATTGAGCGCACATACCAGCTCAATTTCGGCGGGAATACTGACTTCTTGAACATGCTTGAGAGGGAGAGGCTTGAGTCCAAGAAAATTTCCAAGACCAGTGCCGTTACCAGCCTATTGGATTATGAGCTTCCCCCTGAAAACATACACATCGGCCCGAGCGATTATGTCCCATGGCTGGCCGATAGGAAGTGGTGTTACATCCGCATTGAAGGTAGGACTTTCGGCGATTTGCCCCTCAATCTGGAGCTCAAACTGGAGGTATGGGATTCCCCGAACTCCGCCGGGGTAGTGATTGACGCAGTGCGGTGCGCTAAAATTGCTCTGGACCGTGGTATAAAAGGGGCTCTGATAGGCCCATCGGCTTACTTCATGAAGTCTCCGCCGGTTCAGTATCCGGATGATGTGGCAAGGCAAATGGTGGAGGATTTTATCCAGGGCAAAGGGATTTAGCTTTCAAGCGTTCTTGGGCTGGAGGCTATTTTGGGGAAGCCTCCGGCCCTTTTGTTTTCTCCGCTATCAGAAAGTGAGAGAGGCCGAAAACGTTCAGGAAGCTCCCTTCCAGCGCATAGGTTATACGCCTAAGCCATTGGGCTAAATAGGGCCGGCGTAGGGCGATTTTATCGTAACCGGGGTAAATGCGGGTGTGAACCAGGAAACGCACCGAGGTGCCTTCAAAGAGTTTCTTAAGCCCCTTGGAGGTGTAAGCCCTGACATGAGGACACAACCGCCGCCGGAGGAAATCGGGAAAGTAGTTTATGAGCGGTATGTTGCCGAAAAAATACCTCCGGCCCAAGAAGAAGCCGTGGGTTTCAAATGGGTAAAGCCTGTTGGGAGCGAATACTACCACTTTCCCCCCAGGACATAGAACCCTCACGGCCTCCCAGACGGCCAGCCTATCGTCTTCCACATGTTCTAAAACTTCGTGCAGTAATACTACGTCAAAGGCTTCAGTTCTGAAAGGGAGGGATTCGGCCCGTGCGACCACAAGGTTCGGCAAATCTTCAGAAGCTTCAGCGATTTTTTCCTCGTCCACGTCAACCCCATACACAATTGCTCCTCGCTCTTTAAACTTCTTGAGGTATAAGCCAATCCCGCAGCCTACATCCAAGACCCTTTTGCCTTCTACAGGCGCATAGCTAAGGATAAGCTTGAGCCTTCTTTCCTGGCCTGCGCGCCAGACGTAGCTTGGGTGCCCGAGTTTCACGTGCTTTTCGCTCAAAGGTCCCTCCTTCGGGGTTTAAATCCTCGGTGAAGGACAGCTGCTCCCGGAAATAGCCTCCGGAATTCTACCTGTTGGAAGCCAACCTCTTTCATCAAGTGCGCGAATTCTTCCGGCGGGAGGAATTGGGCCACCGAATTTGGAAGGTATCGGTAAGCATCCGCATCATGGGCTATGATTTTCCCCATCAAAGGTACTAACCGGCCGAAGTAAAGGCTGAAGGCCAGGCGGAGGGGCTTTAAATTGGGGGTGGAAATCTCCAAACACAAGAAGAAGCCTTCCGGTTTGAGTATGCGGAGGATTTCTTCAAGGGCTCTGCGCAAATTGCTGAGGTTCCTCATGGCGAAAGCGGAAATCGCTCCGTCAAAGGATGATGGGGCAAAAGGCAGTTCCATGGCATCCCCTTGGATTAACGCTGCTCTATCCCGGAATTTCTCAAGCTTAGGGATTGCTCTCCTCAGCATTGGCTCGCAGAAATCCAAAGCCACAACTTTTGACTGGGGGTCAGTTTGGAGCAAGGCGAAGGTGGAATCGCCGGTGCCTGCTGCCAAATCCAAGATTAAGCCTGAATTGGGGGCCCAAAGGGCCAATTCCTTCCGCCACTTCTGGTCCAAGGAGAAGCTTATAAGGCGGTTCATCAGGTCGTAATAAGGGGCAATGCGGGAGAACATGGAGTGAACTAAAGTTGCTTTGGGCGTCCTCATCTCATTACATTGTGAAAAGTATGCGGCCGCAGGAAGGGCACAAGACCAACTTATCCCCGGAGCGGGCTT
>JAPWUT010000232.1 GCA_028275425.1 Anaerolineae bacterium
ACTCTGTAAACCCCCCCACGAGTGGGACCCAAAACGCCGGCGAACCCTCAGCCCACGGGGGTGGGCAAACGGGGGTCCAGGGGGCAAAGCCCCCTGGCGGGGGACGTGGGGTATGCTCCTCCGGAATAAAAGGGGCACTTTGGAGCCCCTCATTTGCTGAGCCCGGTCGTTTACGGCCAGGCAAGCCTTGCGCAATCCACAGTTTTGCTTTATCATTACAATCAACTTCAGAGTTTGAACAACTTCCCAGGTTAAAAATGGAGCGGTAAATTTGCCTTTGGGGGGTTAGCGAAATGAGCCAAAAGCGAGAGCCGACTTTGTGGAAAAATCTTATCCTCTTTTGCGGCCTTTTCTTTAGTGGACCAGTTTTGGGCTGGAAGATTTTCCTCCCCATTGTCCTACGCTTCGGAGGAGCAACTCCTACCCCACCAGCCCCAACAATTACACGATTCGCTATAGACTACAGTGCAACCCCAAACTTGTTTCACTTGGCTCAATCCAACTTAGCCATTGTCCAGCCCGTCCTCAATTCAGATACCCTCCGTAGCTTACAAGCGGGCGGGACCCGCGTTGTTGCCTATCTTACTATAGGGGAAGTAGAGCCTGATGACCCTGCCCTCAGTGAACTCCCTCCCGAATGCATCTTGGGGCAGAACCCTAATTGGGGTTCCTATTATGTGGACCCTGGTTGCCTGGCTTGGCAAAATATAGTATCTGAGCGCGCCAGGAATCTACGAAATGCAGGGTATTCCGGACTCTTCCTGGACACTGTAGATACTGCGGAACTCTTCCCCTCAACTCAAGAAGCGATGGCCAATTTAATCTGTCGTCTCCGCTCCGAAGTTGGCGGATACCTGGTCCAGAACCGAGGGTTCACTGTTTTGAAAAGGACAGCAAACTGTGTGGACGCTGTCCTCTACGAGGACCTGAGCACAAGTTACGATTTTGCCACTGGGTTCTACATCTACGAAGAGCAACCCCCTGAGCCTGTGCTGGCCTACAAAGACCGGCTAACCTTGCTGGCTTTGGACTATGCTCCACCTGACCGACCCGCACTGGCCTGGAAAGCTTGCAAACGGGCTCGCGATTTAGGCTTTGTGGGTTACATTGCCTACAACGTGAACTTGCACGAAGGCGGGGCTTTCTGCGATACTATCCCTTCACCTCAGCCCTACCAAGCCACCACTCAAGGTATCCTTCGGGGCACCGAAACAATACCCATCTACGGCATTAATTGGTTCGGCATAGAGACACCAGACCGGGCTCCCCACGGCCTCTGGGTTGGAAGAAGTGTGCCAGATTTCTTAAGCCAAATCCGAGGCCTCGGCTTCACCGCTTTGCGGCTTCCTATCTCTCCCCAAGTTCTGGAGCGCGGTTATTCCACCCCAGGCTGGGCTCAAAGCAACAATTACCCTGCCGATGCTTATGAAGGGTTACTTTATTTCTTGGAAGAAGCCCGCAAAGCCAACCTCTACGTCCTACTGGACTTCCACACCTATGACCCCTACTTGCTCGGTGGTTCTCTACCTGGCTCCCCTTTCGGCGGCTCATACACAAAAGAGGACTGGCTGGCACACCTCCGTAAGATGGCGGAGATTGCGCTATCTTTCCCCAATGTCTTTGGGATAGACATATGCAATGAACCTTACAACTTGACTTGGGCTACTTGGAAAGAACTGGTACTGGATGGGGCAAGGACTGTCTTATCCGCCAACCCGTTTATCGTGGTAGCGGTGGAAGGAGTGGGCAATTTATCTTACAACGGCGGCTGGGCAGCTTTCTGGGGTGAAAACTTAACGGAGGCTTACGACGATCCGATAGTCTTGGATGAATCCTTCCCACCCAACCGCATCCTATATCTTCCCCACACCTATGGCCCAAGCGTCTACAATCAGCCTTACTTTGATGACTCTAACTTCCCCTCTAATATGCCAGCCATTTGGGATGTCCACTTCGGCCGGATGGCAGGAGAGTACCCCCTGGGTATCGGCGAATTCGGCGGGAGTTACGAGGGGAAAGATAAAACTTGGCAAGATGCTTTCGTGGACTACTTGTTAGAAAAAAGAATCCGCATATTCTTTTACTGGGCCCTCAATCCCAATTCCGGCGACACAGGAGGCATCCTTCTGGATGATTGGCGGACCGTCAACGAAGGCAAAATGAGCCTATTAAGACGGTTGATGTCACCGTAGTTTTGTAAACGCTGGGCCGGAAAGCCTTGCGCAATCTACAGTTTTGCTTTATCATTCAATCAGCAAAAGGTTACAATGGGCAAGCTCTTGGCAATTGATATCGGTAATACTAAAATCGTGATTGGCCTCTGGGATGGCGAAACCCTCGTTTCCCATTGGTGCATCTCCACCCAGCACCACCGAACTGCCGACGAATACGCTGTCTTAATCCTCTCCCTCTTCTCCCAAACCCCTTATTCCCCAAGAGAAATAGAGGGGGTCGTCATCTCCAGCGTGGTCCCACCACTTACTTCCACCTTTGAAGAGATAAGCCAGCGCTATTTTCAACTCACCCCCCTCGTAGTGCGCGCCGGGGTGAAAACTGGGGTCCGAATCCGCTACGATAACCCCCGAGAAGTGGGAGCCGATAGGGTCGCCAATGCCGCAGCTGCCTTCCGCCTCTACGGAGGACCAGCCTGCGTTGTGGATTTCAGCACCGCCACCATCTTTGATGCCATATCCAGAGAAGGAGACTACCTGGGAGGAGCAATTGCCCCCGGAATCGCCATAGCCGCAGAGGCTCTCTTCCTGCACACTGCCAAGCTTCCCAGAGTAGAGCTGGAACGCCCACCAAAAGCTATCGGCACTAATACCACCCATAGCATTCAATCAGGCCTGATTTTCGGTTACGCTGGGCTTGTGGAAGGGATGGTGGCTCGGTTCCGGGAAGAGCTCGGCCCCGATATGAAGGTCATCGCTACGGGAGCCTTCGCCAACCTCATCGCACGGGAAACTAAGGCTATCCAGATTGTAGACCCTTGGCTGACCCTCAAAGGCCTCCGCATCATCTATGAGCTGAACCGGAAATGAAGCGATGGCTTCTCCTTGTTTTATTGCTTCCCCTGATAGGCTTCTTGGCTTGGTTGCTTGAAGGCTTGCCCGAGCCAGTGTTGCCTTCAGAACCCGCGGGTCTATATACCGTCAGGTTCTATGACCGCAAAGGCCGGCTCCTTTACGAGGCCCCTGGCCCTCACAGCGGCAAATTTTCACCCTTACCTCTGGAAGAAATCCCCATCTTCATCCGCCAAGCGACCATAGCTACTGAAGACGCTTCCTTCTACTCCAACCCCG
>JAPWUT010000233.1 GCA_028275425.1 Anaerolineae bacterium
ACTTGCGGCTTGGGATAAGTCGTTCCAGTAGCTTTCTATAGTGCGCTCGGAGTACCCCCTTCTTTGGCGCAAATAATCCAGGAAATTCCTAATTTCCTCCTTCACGGCCCTCTCCTTGTAGCAATTGACTTGGTTTCTATTTTACCACAATTTGCCATAAATCACCAACTGAGCGTTGGGCAAGGAGCGTGTCCCAATTTTGCCGGGAATGTTTCCCTCCCCCGTTAACTGAGAGTTTGCCAGTGTCTCGGGGCCCACTTGCAGGCTGATTTGCCAATGCGGGCAACTTGCTCCCTTTTGCCCCCTCGCGATGGCAAATTGGTGCAAGCTTGCAACGAGTGGGGCCCAAAACGCCAGCGTGCTCTTATCAGATGGAGGAAAATAGCTATTCCCCGCGATTCTGGGCCACACTCCCAAGTGCTCTCCAGATTTGACAGAGAGCATGAGGCCGCTATAATAGTTAAAAAACCATACTTGATAGCTTGTTCGCCTCAAAGTAGGCGAACAAAAGGGCGGAGCATTGGTAGCCCCAATTTTAGCCCCCCTGAAGTTGAAAGGAGGCGAAAATTTTTACGGAGGGTCATTCCCATGGAAGAAGAAATTGACCTTCGGGAATATGTTCTGGTGCTCCTGAAATACTGGAAATGGATTCTCGGGACCACTTTGGCCGCCGCCATGGTCGCACTTGTGGTGAGTTTCTTCCTTCCCCCCACTTACGAGGCAACAGCGCTTGTGGTTGTCAAACCGCCTCAATATGTTATGCAGTTTGACCCCCCGGTTTGAGGCCCTCACTCAGCAGCCGGCATACAAGGCCTACCCCACTCTGGCCAAAGGGGATGAAGTGATGGAAGCCCTCTTCGCTCGGTTGAACCCCCGGCCCGCAGAGATAAAGACGCTGGGGGATTTACGGGGTATGGTGGAAGCGAAAGCGGGGACGGATCCCAGCGTGGTGCAGCTTATCGTCCGCTCGCCTAACCCACAGGAGGCAGCACGCATTGCCAATCTCTGGGCGGAAATTTTCGTAGCGCACGCCAACCGAGTCTACGGGGCCAGCGATGAGGAGTTGAAGCAGCTAGAAGGGCAACTGGCCCAAGCGCAGGCGGAACTGGAGGCAGCGGAGCAAGCGCTGATAGAGTTCCAGGCCCGCAATCAGGCTAGCATCCTGGATGCCCGCTTGGATTCCCTGAAAAGCGACCAGGCCCATTACCTGGCCGATCAGCGGGCCATTACTTACATCCTCCAAGACATCCAGGCCCTGCGGGAGCAATTGGCCCGCCAGCCGAGCGAGCGCCCATCTTCCCTGGCCGATGACCTGACGACTTTATTCCTTCAGATAAAGGCCTTCAATGCCCAGGCCTCCGCGCCTATTCAGCTTCAGGTGAACAGCGCAGAGTCGCTCTCCAATAAAAGTATCAAAGAGACGATTGCGCTTCTGGACGATATAGCGCAGGCATTGAGGGCTAAGTCCGCTGAAATTGGGCAACGGTTAGAAGAACTGCAACCGCAGATCCTCTCGCTTCAGAGGCAACTTCAGGAGATTTACACCGAGTCGGACCGGCTGACCCGCCAGCGAGACTTGGCGAAAGAGACCTACACAGCGCTGGCCCGCAAGGTAGAGGAGACGCGCATCGCTGTGCAAGGAGTGCAGAGCACGGCGCGGCTGGGCAGTCGAGCGGCGGTGCCGGAGAAGCCAGCCAGGCCTCGCAAACTGCTCAACACGGCCGTGGCCGGCGTATTGGGGCTGATGCTCTCGGTATTTGGGGCTTTTGTGTGGGAATGGTGGCAAGGTGGGGCTGAGGAGCAAGGGAGCAGAGGAGCCGGAGAGTAGGGAACAATGGGTTAGGGAATTTGACTGGCATCGGTAGCGGGCAGGAGAACCGAGGGGGCATGAATCGCTGGGGGGACAGGCCCAGCACTGGAGGAGCGAGGTGGTGGATATTGAAGGACTCAAGCGGGAAATCCTGGAGCGGCTCCGGCCTCTGGACCCGGAGCGGGTGATACTTTTCGGCAGTTATGCCCACGGGAATCCGACAGAGGATAGCGATATAGACCTATACGTGGTCACGAAAGATGAGTTTGTGCCCAGGAGCTTTCGTGAAAAAGCTGAGCTGAGGTTAAAAGTATCCGAACTTCTGCTGGACCTTCGCTTGAAGTACCCTGTGGACCTCATCGTCCACACTAAGCCGATGTATCAGGAGTTTAAGGAAGCAGGAGGCTTCTTCTCCGAAGAAATTTTCCAGCGGGGGATTGTTTGGCTGTGAAGCGCATCACCCGTGACTGGCTTCTTTCGGCGGAAATGGACCTGAGGAGCATAGAGCGGGTGCTGGATGATGAATTTTTGGCGCCGGTTGCTTGCTTCCATGCCCAACAGTGCGTGGAAAAATCGTTGAAAGCGATTCTGGAAGAGAAAGGGGTGAGGCCTCCGAAAACCCACGATATTCTGCGGCTGTACGGGTTGGTTTCCGAAGCAACAGGCTTGGAACTGGATTTAAGGATGCTTCAGGTGCTAAACGACCTTTATGTAGATGCCCGCTATCCGGGAGAATTTGGCCTATTGCCCTACGGCAGGCCTTCCTCGGACGATGCCCGGCAGTTTTACGAGTTTGCCGCTGAGGTTTACCAGAAGGCCTGGGAGTTGGTTGCGAGGGGATTACCGGAGGAGTCTCCTGGATAAAGGCCAGAGGTGGCGGCGATAGCTTTGCTTCTTTTGAACGGAATCGGAGGAGCAAGATGGTAGATATTGAGGAACTTAAACAGGAAATCCTGGAGCGACTCCAGCCTCTGGACCCGGAGCGGGTGATACTCTTCGGCAGTTATGCCCACGGGAATCCGACAGAGGATAGCGATATAGACCTATATGTGGTCACGAAAGATGAATTTGTGCCTACAACCTATGCGGAAAAAAGGGAGATTGTCCGGAAAATCTCCCGGGCGCTTTTTGACCTCCGGATGCGGGTTTCTATAGACCTAATCGTCCATACGCGGAAAATGAGCGAATTGTTCTTCCAGAAAGGCGGCTCATTTGCCAGGGAAATCCAGGAGAAAGGGGTCGTGTGGTATGGGGAAAGAGGCCGCCCTTGAGTGGCTAAAGTCGGCCGAATCCGATTTGAGGACCATTATTGGAAAATAAGAGGCGAATGGCTATGCCGACGGCTTTGGAATTGACCCGAGAGGGATGGAAGCCTTATCTGGAGGCTGCCCGACGCCGTCCGGCTCCACCGGAGCCAACGCCGGCAGAGCGACGCGAACGCGCACGCCTGTTAGCCCGCGTTCGTGAAGCTGCGGAGGCATTGAA
>JAPWUT010000234.1 GCA_028275425.1 Anaerolineae bacterium
GGGGAAGGGGGGCCAGGGGGCGAAGCCCCCTGGCGGGGGTTGTGGGGGGTGTCCCCCCACAAAACCTTAAAAGGGGATGGCTGCCAACCCCTTCAACCCCGCCACGAGTGGGACTCAAAACGCTGGCAAACCCTCAGCCCACGAGGGTGGGGAAGGGGGTCCAGGGGGCGTGGGGGATGTGCCCCCGCAAAACCAACAGTTCCCTCGCATCCTTACTCAACTCATCTGCAGCCTGGCGCCCCCTTCGGCCAACTTGGAGATTTTCCAAGTTTGGATTAAAATAAAGCCAAGTTCGCCTTAGGAGGTGAGAAATGGCTTACATGATAACTGAGGACTGCATCATGTGCGGGGCTTGCGAGCCCGAATGCCCCAATCAAGCCATAAGCGAGGGCCCCGACCGCTACGTGATTGACCCCAATAAGTGCACCGAATGCGTCGGCTTCTACAACGAATCCCAGTGCGCTTCCGTTTGCCCGGTCGGTGCCTGTGTCCCCGACCCCAATAGGCGAGAGTCCAAAGAGGAACTCAAAGCCAAGTACCAGAAATTACATCCTGGACGTGCCCCTACCGGAGGCTGGGATTAAGCCAAGTGGCCTTGCAGCCCCCGAGGGTTGCAAGGCCACGACTTTTGTCGTCTCCGCTTCAAGGCGCACCGATATAATAGCTTGGTACTCAGCCTGGCTGGTAAAAGCCATAAAGAGAGGCCAAATTACTCTTCCTCACCCCTTCACTCATATTCCTTACTCCGTTTCCCTTAGGCCGGAAAACGTCCACACCATAGTGCTCTGGAGCAAGGACTTCCGTCCTCTGATAGAAAACCGCTACGGGGTGCGTGAAGCCCTCTCTATCTACGAGCAGCTTTACTTCCATTTCACCATAACCGGCCTTGGTGCAACCCCTCTGGAGCCGAGGGTCCCTCCTTGGACGGAAGCAATCAAGCAATTGCCGGAGATTTTGAAGATTGCTGGTCACCCTTTGAGGGTAACTTTGCGGTTTGACCCACTCATCTTTTGGGAGGAGGCTGGGGAAATAAGTAGCAATGTCCCTTTGGCCGAACCCATTTTCACCGCTGCTGCCGAGGCCGGGATAACCACAGTGCGCTTTTCCTTCGCCACTTTCTACGGAAAAGTGATAAAGCGAGGCTGGAACTGGTTTGACCCCTCGCCTGAGCAGAAGTTGGAGATAGCTTCTAAGCTTGTGGAGCTTGGGCGCTCCTTGGGCCTTACCCTCTACAGCTGTGCTAACCCTCTGCTTCTCAAAGCCGGGGCTTTGCCTTCAAGCTGCATAGATGGAGAACTTCTCACCAAGCTCCATCCCAGAGGCCTCTCGGCCCCTACTGAGAAAGACAAAGGCCAAAGGAAAGAATGCGGATGCACCCTAAGCATAGATATCGGAGCCTATTCCATGAAGTGCCCTTCCGGATGCGTATACTGCTACGCTAATCCTATTAGACAGTAAAACTGCAAAGGAGGCGGAAATGTTCAGGTTTGGGATAGAAATCTTGCAGGAGCCATTGCTTCTGGAAATGGCCGCTCCCTTATTGGCCGAAGGCCGCCTACCGGAAAAGTTCCCCCAGCTTGATGTAGCAAAGATGGCCGAGCGAATTGCCGGCTACGGCTTCAAGCTCATTGAGCTCAATACTGACCTCAACATCTTCTTCCCCAATAGCTTTGGGGTCCCTACCTTAAGGCGCCTGCTTGAACTCAAAGAAAGCCTCGGCCTGAGTTACACCGTCCACTTGCCCCTTTGGTCGCTTGAACCCTCAAGCCCTTTTGAGGAGGTGAGGAAAGCCTCGGTGGATGTCATGGTGGATGCGGTTCTCCGTTTAGCCCCGCTGGAGCCTGAGGTTTACGTCTTCCATGCCACCGGCCCGCTGGCTACCGAGTTCTTCATCTCTTCCTCAATCCCGGACCAAGCTCGCCCCCTGCTCATGTTCGTCTTCCAGCGTAACGCTGCTCGGAGCATTGAGGAAATCCTGGAGCGGACAGGCTTACCTTCAAGGTCTATGGCTATTGAGACCATACAATTTCCCTTGGATTTGACCCTTGGCTTGGCTGAGGAATTTGACCTTTCAGTATGCTTTGACACCGGGCACGTATTTTCCCGCCAGCCCGGCCCTGTGGATTTCCACGAAGCCTTGGCCAAGTGTCTACCTCGCCTCAAAGAAGTCCACTTGCACGATGCCTGGTTCAAGCCTGAGCCCGGTGGTCCCCCTCGCTGGGCCGACCATTTGCCCCTTGGCGAGGGGGAAGTGCCGGTGGAGAAATTATTCGCCGCTTTGAAGGAAAAAGGCTTCAGTGGGCCGATTATCTTTGAACTAACTGTCCCTGAAGCCCTCAAATCTTTAGAAAGGCTCCGGTCAATGGGGGAGGTTTTCCAAAGCTTGTAGGCCCAACTTCTCCCCTTCTTTCAGGAAAGCCTCAACCAAGGTTTGCGCCGTAGCCTCGGCATAAACTCGGAGGAGGGGCTCAGTTCCCGATGGCCTTATTAGCAGCCATCCTTCCTCCCCCAAGAAATACTTCACCCCGTCCAAATCGCTCACCTTCCCCACTTCTATCCCCGCTATCCGGGAAGGAGCCGAAGCTAAGAGCGCTTCTACCAGAGCCTTCTTAGGCCGAGGCTTATCCAAATTGATATCCCTACGGGCATAGAAAAGGGGGCCGACATCGGAAGCCAGGTCCTCCACGAGGGCTTTGAGGGGCATGGAACTTGCCGCCATCGCTTCCAAGAGGAGTAAGCCCATAAGTATTCCATCCCCTTCCGGTATATGGCCTTTTACACTCATCCCACCCGATTCTTCTCCACCCATCAGGACATCTCCGTTGAGCATGTGTTCGGCTATGTAGTTGAAGCCGACAGGGGTTTCGTATAGGGGGAGGCCGTAGCGAGAGGCCAACCTATCAACGGCCATGGTTGTGGATACAGTCTTGACTACGGAGCCTTTCCATCCCTTTTCTTCCACCAGATAGCGGAGGATTAAGGGGAAGATTTGCTGAGGGCCAACGAAGTTCCCTTCGGAGTCAACAGCCCCGATTCGGTCGGCATCGCCGTCATGGGCGAGGCCTACATCCCACCCACCCCTAACGGCTTTGACCAAAGCATCCAGATAGCGGGCTATGGGTTCAGGGTGCACACCTCCGAAGCCGGGGTTCATTTCCCCTCTTATTTCCAGGACTGAAGCAAGGCCGGCTTCCAGGAGGATGCTTTTGATGTACCCTCGCCCGGCCCCATACATTGGGTCCACCACTACTTTGAGGTTGCTCTGGGCTATGAGTGGGAGGTTTACCA
>JAPWUT010000235.1 GCA_028275425.1 Anaerolineae bacterium
AGGAAGTTGATGCCGAGGAAAGGACGCTTAGATTTTACCAAGAAATTTACAACGAGCGAGGTGAGTTGGTGGAAATCCACGAGAAGTATCCAATAGATAAAGGCCATAGGAAGATTAAGGGGGAGTAGCGCGATGATTACACGCCGCGAGGTTGCCAATAAGTTAACCGATTACCTCCAGCATCGCCTAACCTTACAAGAGCTTGTCAATTGGGCCGAACAGGCGATGATGGAAGAGGAATTTGAAGAGGAGTATTTTGACCTCCTGCGTGACATCATCAGCCGCCTTGGCTTAGCCGATGTGGAAAAGTTCAGCTTGACTTGGGAGGATTGTGAGGACTACCTTTTACGCCTGGGCTATCAGGTGAAAGTTGAGGTCTCTGAGGTTGGTCCTTAGCCAAACTTTCGCAGCACGGCCCCTGGCCCGAAAGAGCTTTCGCCCAAGGTATATCCTCTGAACTTGCGGAGATTGCTTCACCCCTTCGGGGCTCGCAATGACAGGGGCAGCATAAGCCACCGAAGCAATCCCCCCAATGTTGTGGCGAAGCGCCGCTTTGCCCTCATTTTGCGCATTAAAGCCCTTGTTTTTGCCCTCCTTTGGGTGTATAATGTCCTTAGCCTAAAGGGGGAGGAGAAAGTGAGAGGGCAACTTCTACAAGCGTGGCTTGACGGAATAGCCACCGGAATCCTGGCCCTTTCCCCCAAAGGTAAGATAATTTTCGCCAACCGAAAGGCCTTGGAAATATGCGAATCTTCCTTTGAGGAGCTGGAAGGGAAAAATGTAAGCTCTTTCATCCCTAACCTTGACCAGAAGGCCCTGGAAACCATCGCCAAGGCTACTACCTCCGAACCTTTCAGGACTACACTTATCTGCCCTACCGGTAAGAAAGTCCCCGTCCTTATCACTCCAATCTTCGTCCCAGAGGAAGGGCAAGAAGCCATAATCTTAACCTTGGAGAAGGCTCCACCGGCTCTTCCCCCAGAACAATACTTGCCTATTCTGGCCTCCGTAGCCCAAGCTGCCTCCTCTTCCCTGGATTTGGAAGCGATAGCCGAAGCTATCTACAGGGAGCTCGCCAAATTTATGCCAATGGATGCCTTCTACATCGCCCTGTATTACCCCGAAACCGAAGAACTGGATTTCATAATCCGGGTGGATGAAGGGATAAGGGAGCCAAGGGAACGCCGTAAGCTCTCCCCAGGCCTGACTCAAACCGTTATCAACGCCAAAGCCCCCATCCTCATAACGGACTTGGAAAAGGAACCTTACCCCTATTCCCTCTGGGGCACTGGCAAAGTCCCGCGCTCCTACCTCGGTGTCCCCATGATTGTAGAGGACAAAGTGGTAGGGGTAATCTCAGTCCAGTCCTACACCCCAGCCTCCTATTCCCAGGAAGATGCCGAAATCCTCTCAGCTTTGGCCTCTTACCTCGCCCTAACCTTCCGCAACGCTGTCCTTCACGGCCGCACCCTCAAGCTGGTTGAAAGGCTTTCCATATTGAACGAGATAGCCCGCCGAGTTATCATCCCGGTTGAGCCTGAGATTCTTTTCCAGGAGATAACGCAACTGATATGGGAGAAACTCGGGCATTATGGGGTTTTGCTCTTCTCGGTAGAAGGAGAATACGCAGTCCTTAAGGCGGTGGCCGGAGAATATGCTCAAGTTGCCGAGCCTGGATACCGCCAACACCTTTCCCAGGGGATAATCGGCTGGAGCATAACCCACAACGAAACAGTCCTATGCAACGATGTTTCAAAGGACCCACGCTACATACCCGGCCCTGTCCCTCCTGGGCTTATAGGTTCCGAAATCTGCGTGCCGATAAGCCTCAGGGAGAAAGTCTTGGGGGCCATTGACCTTCAGGACACCAAGCCTGGAGCTTTCACCCCGGATGATGCCGCAGCTTTAGAATCCATAGCCTCCTTGGTGGCAATGGCTTTCCATAACGCCAGGCTTTACCGAAGCCTAAAGGAGGAAAGAGAGCTCCTCCGCACTTCCGCCGACGCTTTGCCCATGGAACTTATCGTCCTGGACCATGATTTAAACATAATCGCAGCTAACAAGGCTTTCCTTGACGATTTTGGGCTAACCCTCCAAGAAGCCTTAGGAAAGTCATGCCTTGAATTCCTGAAAAGCCCTGAGTGTGAAGGCAAAATTCGGGAGGCACGGGAAGGAAAAAAGCCAGTCTACTGGGAGATGGAAGAAAGGGGTAAGAGCTACCGAGCCTTTGCCGTCCCTGTCCCCGGGACCACTTGGACGGTTTTGGGCCGTCAGGACGTGACCAGAGAAAAGGGATTGGCCGAAAAGATGGAAGCCATCCATCGGCTTGGACGGGAACTCATCGTTGCCCAGGATGAGGACCAAGTAATCCAGGCTGTCCTGGAGATAGCCAGCTCGGTCCTGGAGTTTAAGGCCATTGCTTACCTGGAAGCAGACTGGGAGGAAAAGGTCTTACGCCTGAAGGCAATCAAAGGTCATGAAATTCCCGGTGGGTTTTCCCTTTCTTTGGAAGGGGAAAAAGGCCTTACAGTAGCCGCTGCCCGCTCCGGCGAGGTGATATACGTCCCCGATGTGACAAAAGACCCCCGCTTTATCCGGGCCGCAAAGGACCTTATTACCCGCTCCGAAGTAGATGTCCCGGTCAAGGCAAGGGGGCAAGTTATCGGGGTGATAAACGTTGAAGATGAAAGGATAGATGCTTTCAGACCCGAAGACATCCGCCTCCTCACAATCCTGGCCGACTACATGGGCATAGCTTTGGAGAACATCCGCCTATTCCAAGCCGAGCGCAAATCCCGCCTCCTGGCCGAAGCCCTATCCCAGGCCGCAATAGAACTTAGCTCTACCCTCAACCTTGAGGAAATTCTGGACCTAATCCTCAAGCACGTCAGTTCCCTAATCCCAGGCGATGCTTTCAATGTTTTGTTCCTGGAAGGGGAAGAGGTTAGAGTAGTCCGAGCCCAGGGATACGAGAAATTCGGGGTGGCTGATAAGGTAGTTGGTATGACCCTCCCCTTCTTCCCCAACCTTAAGCGGATGGCCGAAACCGGCAGAGCTGTCCTCATCCCCGATACTGAATCCGAGCCCGAGTGGGTTAAAGTCCCCGGCTTTGAATGGCTCCGTTCCTACGTTGCTGCTCCCATCCAGTTCGGTGGCGAGACCATTGGGTTCCTGTGCGTGGATGGAACCCGCCCCGGCCAGTTTACCCCGGAAGATGC
>JAPWUT010000236.1 GCA_028275425.1 Anaerolineae bacterium
TCGGTCTATGCCGGCGACGCTTTTGAAACGCCCCTTGGTTCAGTCCCAATAGCCAAGGGGATTGCAAATGGCCTACTTGAGCACAAGGGCATAGTCTTTGACCGAGAAACCCACAGGCAGGAGCATTCGGTAGAGGTGGAAGTTCCGTTCATCCAAAAAGTCCTCCCCGGCACCCCCATAGTCCCCATAGTGATGGGAGAGCCTTCGTGGGAGAATGCTTCCATACTGGCCGAAGCCTTAGCCAAAGTTGCCAAAGGGCACAAATTGCTCTTTGTGGTTAGCTCCGACCTTTCCCATTATCCCTCTTACGATGATGCCAGGAAAGTTGACCGGGCTACTTTGGAGGCGATTATATCCATGGAACCGGAGGCCCTCCACAAGGCCACCAAGGAATGGATGGGCAAAGGAATATCTGGGCTTGGGACGTGCGCCTGTGGTGAAGGGCCTATCCTTGCAGGCATGATGCTGGCTCAGAAGCTCGGCCTCAACAGGGCTACGGTGCTTCGTTATGCCAATTCGGGCGATACGCCTTTTGGGGATGTGGAAAGGGTAGTTGGCTACGGGGCGGTTGCTTTTTGGAAGGAGGAAGGCGATAGGCCTGCCCCCACGCCCGACTTGCCATCGCTTGAGTCCCTCGTGCCATCGCCTGAGCCTGTGCCCCTTAGGCCCGAACAGAAGGAATGGCTCCTCAAGGTAGCCAGGGAAACAATAGGTTCCTTCTTGGATTATGGCTTTGCCCCCCTTTACAAAGCGGAGGAAAAGGAGTTCCAGAGGCCAAGCGCTGTCTTTGTGACCATCAAGAAGCAAGGTGAACTGAGAGGATGCATAGGTGAGGTTTTGCCCCGAAGGCCTCTATTGGTGGCTACGCAGTGGGCTGCTCTGGCTGCTGCCTTCAGCGACCCCCGCTTCCCGCCGCTGTCCCGAGGGGAGCTGGATGAAGTCAAGCTTGAGATTTCGGTCCTCTCAATCCCTCAGCCGCTGGATGACCCGAACAAAGTTGAGGTGGGTAAACATGGGCTTATAATCGTCAAAGGGGAAAGGAGCGGGCTTTTATTGCCTCAGGTGCCGGTAGAGGAGGGGTGGGACAGGGAAGAGTTCTTGAAGGGGGTATGCCGGAAGGCCGGCTTGCCTGAAGATGCGTGGAAAGATAAGGAGTCAAGGCTTTACACTTTTACAGCGGATGTCTTTGGGGAATGAGGGGGCGGGCAATTTGGCCCACCCCCTCTGCTTTCGGTTACCCTCTTAGCTCGGCTTTGATGGCGTTAGCCAAGCGCCTTATCCCTTCCCTTATCCTTTCGGGGGGCTGGTTGGAGAAGTTAAGGCGCATGCAGTTGCGGCCGCCACCGTTGGGGTAGAAGGCAAATCCGGGGACAAAGGCCACTTTCTCTTCTTTGGCCTTTTCCAGTAGCCTCTCCGAATCCACCTTCTCCGGCATGGTTACCCAGAGGAAAAGCCCGCCCTGCGGCCTGGTCCAGGTGACTCCCTCGGGGAAGAGCTCTTCCATGGCCTGGAGCATTACATCTCTCCTCTCCCTATAAACCCTCCGGATTTTGCGGACATGCTCCTTTAGGAGTCCACGCCCAAGGATATCGGCAGCGATGAATTGGGGGAAGGTAGCGGTGTGGAGGTCAGCTCCCTGTTTGGCCAACACGAGCTTGTTTATAACCCGGCTGGGAGCCGTTACCCACCCTATCCTGAGGCCTGGGGCCAGGGTTTTGGAAAGGGTGCAGAGGTAAATTACGTTCTCCTTGTGTAGGGTTATGAGGGGGACCAAGTCCTTGCCCTCAAAGCGGAGCTCCCCGTAAGGGTCGTCTTCCACAATGAATGTTCCGTAACGCGCTGCCAGCTCTATTATCTTGTACCTCCGCTCTTCGCTTATTGTAACGCCGGCGGGGTTGTGGAAGTTGGGTAGAACATAGATGAATTTGACCTTATATTTCTGGAGCAGCTTTTCCATCGGCTCAATCAGAATCCCGTCGTCGTCCATGGGGACTGTGAGGAAGCGTGCGCCGTAAGCGCTCCAGGCCTGGATTGCTCCGACGTATGTGGGCTCGCTGGTTAGGATGTAATCCCCGGGGTCTATGAAGACCTTGCCCACCAGGTCCAGGGCTTGTTGGGAGCCGGTAGTGATGAGGATGTTTTCCTCTTCAGCTGGGACCCCATATTTTTGCATTTTCTCGGCCAGGAGGCGGCGCAACTCGGGATGCCCCTCGGTAGGGCCGTACTGGAGGGAAGCAGGGCCGTAATTGGCCAGGACGTATTCGCAAGCCTCCCTAACTTCCCTAATCGGGAAAAGCTCCGGGGCAGGCAGTCCACCGGCAAAGGAAATCACATCGGGGTGGACGGTGAATTTGAGCAGCTCCCTTATTATGGAGCTGGCCATTTTGTGGGTTCGGGAGGCGAAGGTTTCCTCCCAATTGGTGGTGTATTTACCGTCAAAAACCGAGGTCGGCACGCTTATTTCGGTCAAAATATCAACCTCCATGCCAAATCCCTCCTTGAGAAAATTAAAAAGCCGCCTGTATTAAGCTACAGGCGGCCTTCCTGCTCGCTTTTAAGGTCTATAAGGACTATAAGTAGCCCAACCATCTCTACGCCTCTTATTTCCCTCTCAGCCCCCTTGCTTTTGGCATTTCAAATTATAGCACGCTTAAGCCTGGAGGTCAAGTTCAACTTAGGCGCTGGGGCACATCCCCCAGGCCCCCTGGGATGGGGCTTCGCCCCCTCCACCCCCGGTTCAATGTAGGGGCGTAGCGACGCTACGCCCGTACTTGGCGAAGGCCGACCTTTTTCAAAGAGGCTGAATTCAGTCGGCGTGAACGGTGCACATCCCCCACACCCCCATGCCATGGAGCGTCGCCCCCTGGGCCAACCTTCCCCGAGTGTCATTGCGAGCCGCAAGAGGCGGCGAAGCAATCTCCAGCCTTCAGGAATAGATTGTCAAGTGCCCAAAATTTTCCCCACGGTTAAAATGTAGATTACCGCTTCTTCTTTCCCATCCACCCCAATCAAGCGGTTCACCTGGTCATCCAGGAAAGCACCGATGGCACAAGCCCCCATGCCCATAGCTGTGGCTGCAAGGTAGATGTTTTGCCCTATGTGGCCCCCTTCCAGAAGTACGTATCGGTAGGCCCTCTCCCGGTACTTCCACCGAGTCCTCTGAAATACAGCAGTAAGGATAAGGGTCAAGGCTGCCGCCCCTGGC
>JAPWUT010000237.1 GCA_028275425.1 Anaerolineae bacterium
GCGCGGCGATAAATGTCATTCGCTTACAGGGTTTCCGGTACATTCCTGATGGACGCAGGGCGGCGTCGGCTCGTCCAGACCGAGGCCTTGCTTGGCTGTACAATTGTTAGAGCGTTGAGAAGCCCTGAGTGGGGGAGCAGGGCCCCGGAATTGGAGGGGAATAACAATTTTACCCACCCCTCGTAGGCTGAGGGTTTGCCAGCGTTTTGGGTCCCACTCGTAGCGTACTGGCAAGAGTTAGCTGCTCTCCCCCCTTTTTTGAAAATTCTGGGGGCACATCCCCCAAACCCCTTGGGAGGGGGCTTCGCCCCCTCCACCCCGCTTTAATCAAGGTCGGCGAAGGCTGACCTCAGTCGGCGTGAAGGTGGACACCCCCACGACCTCCCGCCATGGGGGCTCCGCCCCCCTGGACCCCCCAGGTTTCCCCACCCTCGTAAGCTGAGGGTTCGCCAGCGCTCTGGGTCCCACCCATGGCGGGGTTACAGGGGGTGGCTGCTTGCCCCTTTTAAGGTTTTGGGGGGCACTCCCCACGCCCCCCGCCAGGGGGTTTGTGCTCCTTGGACCCCCGTTTGCCCACCCTCGTGGGCTAAGGGTTTGCCAACGTTCTGGGTCCCACTCGTGGCAGGTTAACCTCTCCCTCGGCCCTTCCCCGAAGCGGGGAGGGGAGAAATTTCCCCCTTCCTTCGCAGGGAAGGGGGCCAGGGGGTTAGGTCGGAAGGGCACATCCCCCACACCCCCCGCCATGGGGGCTCCGCCCCCCTGGACCCCCCGATTGCCCGCTTAATGTCAACCTTGCGGTAGTGCCGGCAAAGAGGTGTTTTGCCTTTTTCCACGCCAAACGCTATAATTTATCTGCGGAGGTGATAAGCTATGGAGTATTCCCGGAAAGAAGTGCTCACGAAGGTGCTTTTCAGCCTCAAACAGCAAGGCAAGCAATCCATAGCCGAGCTCGTTTTCTCCACACGCTTGCCTTACGGGGTTATTCAAGAGGCCGTAAAGACCCTTGAAGAAAAAGGCCTGGTTCGGGTAGAAAAAATAAGGGCTAACCCTCACTTGGAAGAAGAGCCAGTGGATTCCCTGGACATTATTGAGCTCAACGAGTAGCTATAATGCCGGACTTTCAGACCCTCTTCGGTGGCCTTCTGGCGGTTATAATTGCCATCGTAGCCAGCTCCATGGAGCTCTTGAGCAAGTATCAAGCCCGGACCTTTCGGGAAATCTTCTTTTCCCCCTATTACCTTTTCTTCGCCTTGCTTAACGCCGTTTTCTGCGCCGTCGTATACTGGGCATTGCCCTACATCGGCGGGGTCTTGGTTCGGAGTGAGCTCCTGCCTTCGCTGGAAAACCCTTTAGTCAGGGCGATAGTGGCCGGCCTCGGTTACTTGGTCATAGCCAGGACAAGCTTGCTGGATATAACCATAAGGGGGCAAACGGTAGGGATTGGCTTTGACGGCATTTACAGCGCCTTAGCCCAGTATTTGCTCCGGCACCATGAGCTGAGGTTGCGGGAGAAGATGCGCGATGATTTCCTGAAAGCTTTCTCCCGCTACCGAGAACGCCCTCACATTTTCCTGGGAGCAGTAAGGCTCCTATTGCCTCAATTGGACATGGAAGACCGGGAGGAAGCCGAAGCTAATTTGGCTCGGCTCAAATCGGGCCAGCCAAGCGTTATAGATTTCTGCTTCGGCCTCTACCTACTCCTCAGGGAGTATACCGAAGGGGCCGAGGGCGCTGAAGCCCTCTTATCTCAGATGGAAAAAGCCCTCAAATCCGACCCCTCATATGAGAAAAGCTTAGAGGGAGAATTTGCTGGAATCACTTCATCCACCCACAAGTAAACACCGCACAAGAAGCAAGCACTGCCTAAAAGAGCAGGAAACCCTCAAGCTATCTTAAGCATCCGAGCGAGAAAACCATTGAGGAGGAATAGCCATGAGCTTTGAAGCCATCTTCTGGGCCATCCACCTCCCGCTTATGTTCGTCTTCCTAATCGGCTTGGCCGATGTCTTTGGGATTTGGCTCAAAGGGCGGGTAGAAGGCCTTGAAAAGGAGGCTTCGGCTTTTCGGAAGCTTTCCTTCCTTGTAAGGAAAGCGGTTCGGACGGTTTTCAGCCCCAGGCTTCCCCTCTTCCTAAAAGCTTTCGTAACCGAAGCCTGGTTCAACCGTCGCCTTTGGCAAGCAAGCCGATGGCGTTGGCTTAGCCACTTTCTCCTCCTCAACGGCTTCCTACTGCTCATGGGCCTATCGGCCTTAGCTGCCTTGGCCGATAAAATCCTCCGCCCCCTCTTCCACCTGGGTCACATCCCCTGGATAGCTATGTGGTACACTGCCGACCACCCCTTGATTGCTTTGCTCAACGAGATAGGCGGGGTGATGATGACGGCCGGCCTACTGTTTTACATCGTCCGCCGTTATGCCATCCGCCCCAAGCAGTTGCGCACAGGCCCGCTGGATAACTGGGTTGCCGTAAGCTTGGGGCTTATCCTCCTATCCGGCTGGGCGGCAGAAATTGTCCGACTGTGCGCCGAATACGAGGGCCCTTCTCCCCAGATGGCCTTCATCGGCTACCCAATCTCTCGCCTCCTGCGAGGGTTCGCTCTCCCTTGGGAAGAGCTGGCCGAATGGCTTTTCCTCGCTCACGGGCTCTTTACCTCTGTCGTCATTGCCTTAATCCCTTACTCCAAATTCATGCACGTAGTAGCCACGGCGCTCATGGCCACTCTGGAAAGCGTTCGGGAGGAAGTTCCTCCCGATTTCCACTTCTCCTTCCGCCAGATAATGGCCTTGGATGCGTGCACCCGCTGCGGGGAATGCATAAACTGGTGCCCGACTTTCGCCGAGAAGCCGGAGCTGGATTCAATAACCCCACTGCGCAAGATTGAAGCAGCGCGGGGCCTGATTCGGGACCGGAGCGGGCTTAAAGCGCGGCTTTTCGGTTCCCGCCCCTTTGACCCCCAGGCCCTTCAACTTCACTCCACCGGCGTCTACGACTGCACCCTCTGCGGCCGATGCGGTATCGTCTGCCCAGCTCACATCCCAACCCGCAACCTCTGGATTGCCATGCGCTACGATTTGATCCAGCAAGGAGTCTACCCCGCCATTTTCAACACCCTGCGGGATACCCTCTCCGCCAACCACAACATCTCCGGCGATGATAATTCCAACCGCCTCATCTGGAGCCAGAACCTGCCGGAAATACCCGA
>JAPWUT010000238.1 GCA_028275425.1 Anaerolineae bacterium
GTGACTGCTCCAGGCCTTCCCGCTTGAGCGATTATCTGGGCCTCTTTCTCGTGATATTTAGCGTTTAAGACCTGGTGCGGTATCCCTTCCCTGAGGATTTTTTCCAGCTTCTCCGCATTTTCCACACTCAGAAGCTTAGCCAGGCGGAGGATGTTCTCCCGCGCCAAGATGTTCGGGTTGACCCCAAGCTTACGAGCCATGGTGTTTATCTCTCTGGGGTCAAGCTTCTCCAGGGGAACGCTTAAGGCTTTGCTCCATTTCTCCCTCTGGCCGTTGTCCAAATCGCTGCGGGAGTTTAAAGCATCCCTAAGGAGAAGGACGCGGGCTAAATCTTGCAACCTTTGGGGGGAAAGCCTGGAGCTAAGGTGTTCGGACTTCTCTATTGAGAGGGTGCCCACTAACACCGGCCTATCTTGGCAGTGGAGTTGGATTATCTCCTTGGTAACGGCTCTGAACTTAGCTTCCTCGGTTTTGTAGACTACGTCGGGGTAATCAATGCGAATCATTGGCTTGTGGGTGGGGATAACCACCACATCAAGGCCGTAGATTTTGTGGAATTCCTCGGCTTCAGTGGCGGCAGTCCCGGTCATTCCGGCCAGCTTCTTGTAAAGTCGGAAGTAATTTTGGAAGGTGATGGTGGCCAAAGTAAGGCTTTCCCTCTGGACTGGAACCCCTTCTTTGGCTTCAATGGCCTGGTGGAGCCCTTCGGAGTAGCGGCGGCCATACATAAGCCGGCCGGTAAATTCGTCCACGATTATCACTTCGTTGTCCTTCACGATGTAATCCTTGTCCCTGTGGTAGAGGGCATAGGCCCTGAGGGCATTGTCCAGGTAAGGAAGGAGGTGGAAATACTGGGGGGAATAGAGGTTTTCAATCCCAAGCATTTTCTCCACTTTAGCGATGCCTTCCTCGGTCAAGGTTACAATCCGGGCCTTCTCATCCACCTGGTAATCTGTTCCTGGGGTAAGGTGCGGGACAAGGCGGGCGAAAGTCTGGTAAAGTTCGGTTGATTCTTGGGCTGGGCCAGAGATGATGAGCGGGGTTCTGGCTTCGTCTATGAGTATGTTGTCAATCTCGTCCACGATGGCGTAATTCAGTTCCCTCTGCACGCATTCCGAGAGGTCCTGGACCATGTTATCCCGGAGGTAATCAAAACCGAACTCGTTGTTGGTGCCGTAGGTGACATCGGCCAGGTAGGCTTCTCGCCTGGGGACGGGCCGCAGGTGTTGGTAGCGGTCATCTTCAGAGATGTAATTGGGGTCGTAAATGAATGAACTCATAGCGGGGTCGGCAGCCAGGGACTGGATTACTCCGACTTTTAGGCCCAAGAGGTGGTAGATTGGCCCCATCCATTGGGTATCCCTTTTGGCCAAATAATCGTTGACGGTTACTACATGGACGCCGCGGCCGGTTAAGGCATTGAGGTAAACAGGTAGAGTTGCTACTAAGGTTTTGCCTTCGCCAGTTTTCATTTCGGCTATTTTGCCTTGATGGAGGACAATCCCACCCATTAGTTGGACGTCAAAATGGCGCAGGCCTATAGTCCGTTTGGAGGCTTCCCTTACGGCGGCGAAAGCTCTGGGCAGGATGCGGTCTAAAAACTTCTCCTCGGCTTGTCGGAGTTCCTCATCCAAGCGGCGATATTCTTCTTCAAGCTTTTCCCGTAACTCCGGGTCCTCTTCGGCCTCAAGCTGGGCCTTTTTCTCCTCCACCCTCTCCCTTAAGGAAGCCGTTTCCTTCCGAAGCTCTCTCCTAAAATCCTCGGTAAGCTTTCGCAAGTCTTCATCGGAAAGCCTTTCCATTTCCGGTTCCAGGGAGTTTATCTCCCTGACCAAAGGCTCAAGCTTCTTAAGCTCCTTCTCGTTGGGGTCACCTAAAACTACGTCCACCAGCTTCTTGAACACTTTCTCCTCCTATTCGTTGAATAAAGCCCCTACCGAAACTCCCATGTGTATGCGCCTTATGACTTCTCCAAGCAGTGGGCCAATTGATACAACTTGGATTTTGGGAAGCCTGGCCCTTTTTTCCGGGCTTATGGGCACGGTGTTAGTGACCACGATTTCCTTTATATCCAACCCCTCCAGGTTTTGGTAGCAATAAGGCGGTGAGAGGATAGGGTGGACAGCGCACACATAAACGTCTTTGCAGCCGAATTTTTTGGCGGCAGCGTAGGCATGGGCTATGCTGGAACCGGTATCTATTTCGTCGTCAACGATGAGCACGTTTTTATCCTTAACATCGCCGATTATCCCGTAATCTTCTACTTTTGAACCTCCGGATACAGTATAGCGCCTTTTTTCCACGATAGCCAGCGGTACACCGAGCCTCTGGGCGAAGTTGCGCCCCCTTCTTACCGCCCCTACATCCGGAGCCAGGACTACGAGGTCGGGTATGTTCTTCTCCATGAAGTATTCTTCCAGGAGGAAGAAAACGTTGATTTCGTCCACAGGTATATTGAAGAAGCCTTGGATTTGTGGGGCATGGAGGACCACGGTGAGAATTCTATTAGCCCCGGCAACGGTTATGAGGTCGGCCACGAGCCTGGCGGTTATGGGGACTCTGGGCTCGTCCTTTTTGTCAGTTCGGCCGTAGCCGTAGTAGGGGATAACAGCGGTTATCCTGCCTGCTGAATCCCTTTTGAAGGTGTCAATGGCGATCAGCAATTCTACCAAGTTGCGGTTCACTGGGGAGCAAGTGGGTTGGACGAAGAAGACGTCCTTAGCACGCACGCTGGAGAGCAATCGGACGAAGGTATTCTCGTTGGGGAACTCAAAGATTTCAATTCCCCCGAGTTCTACTCCCAAGTAATTAGCTATTTCTTTAGCCAGCTCTGGATGAGCTCTGCCGCTGTAGATTGCGAGGTCACCGTACATCTTGTACATTTGATTGCCTCCGTGCGAGAGGGTTCAGGCCACCACAATTATATATCAAAACCGGGAGAATTAAAAGCTTGGGGGAAATTTAAAACGGGGGCTCTGCCCACTGGACCTCCTTTGCCCACCCCCGTTGGCTTTGGGTTCGCCGGCGTTTTGGGTCCCCCTCGTGGCGAGTTTGCTAACGGAGGCACTTCGCCTCCTCTTTTTGTTCTAGGGGCACATCCCCCAGACCCCCTGCCAGGGGGCTCCGCCCCCTGGACCCCCTTTGCCCACCCCCGTTGGCTTTGGGTTTGCCGGCGTTTTGGGTCCCCCTCGTGGCGAGTT
>JAPWUT010000240.1 GCA_028275425.1 Anaerolineae bacterium
TCTCTCGCTTGCTGAGCTTGGTCGTTTGTGGCCGGGCAAGCCTTCTTCGTGCCCTCGCAATGACGCACGGGCACCGGAGGAAGTGCTTTGGCGGCTTATGCTTTTAGAACAGGCTTAGCTGCTTGGCTTTGCTTTCCCCTTGGATTTCCATCTTGTCCAATTCTTCCAAGATTTTGGGGATGCGCTTGAAGTCCTCTTCTATAGCCTCACGCCATTTGGGCTGATGTAGGGCGGCAGCAGGGTGCAAGACCGGGTAGCATATTATGTTCCCGACCTTTATCGGCTGCCCGCGCACTTTGGATATGGAGGCTTTCGGGAGGAACTTGGCCAGGGAGTATCGTCCGAGGGTTACCACTAACTTTGGCTTTATTATCTCCAGCTGCCGGTCAAGGTAAGGAGCGCATGCCTCTATCTCATCCTTTAGGGGGTCACGGTTTCCAGGCGGCCGACATTTGATGACATTGCAGATATAGACTTCTTCCCGCTTCAGGCCTATGCCAGCCAGAAGCTCATCCAGGAACTGTCCCGCAGCTCCCACGAAAGGCCTCCCTTGCCTGTCCTCGTGGAAGCCTGGGGCTTCCCCGATGAACATAATGCGGGCGTTTTCAGGCCCCTCCCCCGGAACTGCGTTGGTCCGGGTTTGATGTAGGCGGCATTTTGTGCAATGCCTTATCTCCTCATAAAGACTCTCCAATTCCACCATGGTCTCCTCCCTTTCAGTTTCCTCTCCAAGCTCTCCCTATTTTTGGCCAGAAGGGCGCGGTATTCCTGCGAGTTTATATCAAAAGCCGTCATGATTAAAGCATCTTCCCCATCGGAATAATAGCCCTTTCTCTTGCCTACCTCTTCAAAGCCATACTTTCGGTAGAGGTTCTGGGCGACCCTGTTAGAGACCCTTACTTCCAATGAGGCGATTTCGGCTCCGAGCCGGAGGGCCAGTTCAATCAAGGAGTAGAGGATAAGCTCCCCAAGCCCTTTGCCCCTCCATTCGGGTTTAACGGCCAGGGTGCATATATGGGCTTCATCCACCACAAGCCAGAAGCCGCCGTAGGCCAGAAGAGGCCCTTCTTTTCCCTTCTCCCTAAGCCTGACCACAAGGTAATAGCCGCAGTCGTTGCGGGTAAGCTCGTAATGGTAGGCCGATAGAGGCCAAGGCCTCTTGAAACTCACCTTCTCAATCTCCATCACCTCCGGCAAATCTTCAAGGGTCATGCGTCTAACGATGTAAGGAATTTCCATCTCTACATCCCTTTGAGGTAAATTGGCGAGAGGGTAGCGGGGTCATCCTTGTGGGAAGAGAGCCAGAGCTCGTAGGCCATCTGGGCCAAAAACCCGGCCCTTCTCATGGAAAAGGCGGGGTCGGCTACAATTGCTTTCCCTCCGAATGCCTTCCCTATGAACTCTCGGCCGTATTGGTCGATCTCGCCGCAGAAGATGGCTTTACCATCTGCAACTTTAGAAGGCAAATCCTCCCAGGCCAAAGCCATGTAATCGGTTAGCCTCTTCCACTTCTTCCCGACCCTCTTGTAGCCTGCGGTGTAAATCCGGCCTCTTCCGGCTTCCAGGATGCTCCATACTGGCAGGGGCTGATAGAAGAAGGGGTAAGCCAGGAAATCAAGGGTGGGGATACCTACAAGGTCAATTTTCAGGGAGAAGGCGAGACCTTTTGCTACGGCCATCCCTATCCGGAGTCCGGTGAATGAGCCTGGCCCCAGAGCCACGCTTACCACCTTCAGGTCTGAGGGCTTAAGGCCTTGGGTTTCCATCATGCTCACAAACTTGGGCATGAGCTGAAGGGTATGGCTTTCGCGGGAGAGCCAGCTCTCTTCGGCCAAGATTTTTTCCCCGTCAAAAAGGGCTATGCTTGCAAACTTGGTGGAGGTATCAATAGCCAAAAGCATATTTTAACCAAGGCCAAAAGCTGATTCTTTGAAAAGGTTCAGGAGCCGGACGTACCTTTCTCCGTTAGGTTCCATGAGGATACTTCGCTGGTGCGCATCCAGGTAATTGAAAGTTATCCAAAGCCTTTCCGGCGGGATTATCTCCTTAGCCCTATCGGCCCATTCTATCACGCATACCCCATCCCCGTAGAACTTCTCCTCTATCCCGATAGCCAAGGCTTCTTCCACCGGATTTTGGAGGCGGTAGAAATCAATGTGGTAGAGAGTGAGGCCGTTTGGGGCTTTGTATTCGCCTATAAGGACGAAAGAGGAGCTTGTGATAGGCTCTTTTACCCCCATACCGATTCCAATCCCTTGGGCGAAGCAAGTCTTTCCGCTTCCCAATGGGCCTTCCAAGCAAATTAAATCCCCGGCCTGGAGGAGCCTTCCGAGCCTTGCTCCGAGGCGTCTTGTTTGCTCCTCGCTTCGGCTCACAAAAGAAATAACATTCCCCCGAAGGATTGGGCTCATCTTTCCTCCTCCGGGGGTAATTATACATCAGATTGAAAAGCCCGGCCAAACGGTGAGCTTAAGGTATCGCCGGCCATATAGACAGTATTGACAATAGTGGCGTAGGCCGGGGCAACCCATTGGCTTACCCCGGCCTATTGTAGCCGTCGGGGTAAGGGTGATGTTATGGGGAGTAGTTCCTCAGCAACAGGGGCAGGTAGACAAACCGAGCCTCGTCCGCTCCGATGTCGTAGCCGGCGCCGATGGGCCGCGGGTCGCCGTCTATGTCTGTGTGGACGGTAGGCTCGGTCACGCCCGCATCAATGGCCGCCGAGCCGGGGCCCAAGTGGTAGTTGCCCCTGGCCGGGTTGAGGAAGCGCGGGTCGCCATATACCGGGTTCGTCCCCACGATGCCATCGCTGGCATTGCCCCAGAAGAGGGTGTGATCGGCACTGATGGTGGAACTGGCCGGATAGGTATTGCTGATGCCAATTGCGTGGCTGACAACAACGTTATTGACCAGTATCAGGGTCACATAGCCGCTCTCCGCCGTCACGCCCTGTCCGCTGCCGGTGCCCACCAAAGTGTTGTGGAACAGTTTGGCCGTCAGGGAGTAATCAGCGGTCGCGTATGCGTTCACCGCATACCGGCTGCCAGCGATAATGTTGTTGACCAGGACCGGGCCAGGGCTGTATAACAGGTCAACCGCCAGGGAGGCCGGGTTCCCCACTACTTGATTGCTCTCAAATAAGGATTCACTGTAGCCCAAATCAACGGCGCTACTGCCA
>JAPWUT010000022.1 GCA_028275425.1 Anaerolineae bacterium
GGACTTCGCCAAAGCCTACGAGGGCGCTCAGGTGAAGAACAAGTACGGCAAACTCATCAACCTCTATCAGGAGAAGACGGCCACCACCAAGAGCGCGATGACGGGCAAACCCCTCTTCGGCTGCGCAGCTTACGTCCCCGGCCCGACGGACGTCCTGGGCAACCGTCTGGAGGACGAGAAGGCCGGCTACGACCTCCGGCTCATCACCTACCGGGAGATTTTCCAGACCAAGAGCCGCACCATTTCCAACTACTGGCTTCTGGGGGTCTATCCGGAGAACTTTGTCCTCCTCAACGCCCAGGACGCGGCCCGGCTCGGTCTCAAGGACGGCGACCTGGTGAAAGTCGTCTCCCCGGACAACCCGGAGGGGGTCTGGGACCTGGGCAACGGGCAGAAGAAACCGATGGTGGGGAAGGTGAAGGTGATCCAGGGGTTGCGGCCGGGGGTGGTGGCTTTCAGCCTGGGCCACGGCCACTGGGCCTACGGCTCCACCGACATCGTGGTGGATGGGAAGGTCATAAAGGGCGACCCGCGCCGAGCCACGGGGGTGCATGCCAACGCGGCCATGCGGGTGGACCCGTACCTGAAGAACACCTGTCTGGTGGACCCGGTGGGTGGCTCGGCCGTCTTCTACGACACCTGGGTGCGCCTGGAAAAGGTGTAGCAGGCTAAAACAAAGGCCTCCCGCAGGCTTAAGCTTGCGGGAGGCCTTTTTCATATGCCCAACGGCAAGCCCAGATTTTTACTTCAAAACGATGGGCAAGAAGATTTTCCAGGCCACTTTTGTGGCATAAACAGGGCTTTCAGAGGTGAAACCGGCCCGGTCAGCTATGCGGAATTGTATCCTGCCGGCCGCTCCTTCGAGAACTGGGACCGCATAAGCCGTTACAATCCCTTCCAATGGCGTGGTCAAGGTGACCGAAGCAGTAAGCCATTCACTCCAGTTAAGCCCCTCGTCCACAGAGTAGCGGAAAGCAGCACTGCTTGGGTCCAAACCGGAAACATCATCCACTACCCGAACGGAAAAGGTTATGGGCGGGCTAAGGGTTATCCAGCCCGAGGGGATAAGCTCGGACCAGCCAGAAGGGGGATTGATGTCTTCAACGGTCAAAGTTGCGGTTACGTCCGAAGAGACGTTGCCGGCTTTGTCAAAAGCCTTTAGCCAGAGGAGCTTCTCCCCCTCGCCAAAGGAAAGCCGCCAGGCTATTTCGCCTGTGGAAGTGTAAGGGTAGGAAGTCGCCAAGACCCTGTCCAAGTAAATGTCGGCTGTGCCTTTGAAGGTGAGGCGGAATTCAAGCCCAGCATACCCTTTCGCCCAGTAGTAGAAATCCACAGGAAACTCTTGGTAAACGCCTGCTTCCCTGAAATCAACACCTCTTAGACGCCGTATGCCTAAGAGTTCAGTTCCGGCATTATGGACTACATCCAGCACAGCCACCTCTTCAGTAGGCGTGAGGATGCGCTCGGCTTTAAGGCGGAATATCGCCCTGTAGGGGAAACCAGGTTCCAGGGCAAATGTATAAGGCCCATACCAAGCCCCTGGCCGGTCAACCCCAGCCCTCGCTTGTAGGGCCTTGCCGTTCAAAGCATCCGGGTCATCCACTATCCTTCCAGTCTGAGTGTAGAATTCTCCCTCCTCCCAAAGCCAATCGTTGCTTATCCCCACCCCCTCAATTTCCCCAGGAACTGCATCGCTCAACGCCACCGTTAGTGTTATGTCAAGCGAATTCGCCAAGGTATAGGCTATTGAAACGGTCATTGTGGGGTTAATCCGGTCAATCCCGATTTTCGCCCTGACCGGTCCATCCGGCGAGGAGCTGTTGCCCTGCCCATCGGTAGCTATGACCGAAAGCTCCGGCCCTTCCCTAAGGCTTACGTCAGGCAAAGAGGATACATCCCAGAGGTAGCTCCAGCCATCGGCCCCATCGGAATCGCTGCCGAGGAGAAGGGTGCCGGAGTAGAAATCCACCGTGCTCACACCACTGAATTCATCGGAAGCGTTGGCTCGGAGGAGGACTGAGTTAGTGTTTATGTAAAACCCGGACCATGGTTCGGTTACGCTGGCTAAAGGTGGGCCGGAGTCCTCGGAAGAATAGGCTTTCCTAATGCTCACTCCAGTGTAGTAATGGGTGAGGATTTGCTGGTATCCCCAGCTGTAATTTTCAGCCCACCTCTTGGCTCCCCACTGCGACATCCCTCGGCCATGGCCCTTTCTGGGTTGCCCAAAGCCCACCGGATCGTATACGGCGCTCAGGTAGGGGTAATTTGGGTCCGGCTCGTAAGTGCCGGGCTTGTAGCGGGGCAACGTCGGAGAGCTGTTTTCGGCACTGTATTCGGCTAAGATGGGCAGCCCCTTCCATTCAATATATTGGCCTCTGGTTTCTTCAACAGCTTGGTTTGAGTTGGGATGTGTATCCGGCCCCATAACCTGGTAGTCAACCCAATCGGAAACATCGTAGCTTTGGCTTCGGTTCTTCAGGACAAAGTACCAGCCGTAGGTCCTGGCAGCAACCGCTTGCGCCTTGAGCGCCTCCGAATGCCAAAGGGCAGGCATCTCGTAAGGGACAACTTGCTTGACGTAGGTTTCAAAGTCAAAGGTGTCAATCTGCCAAGGGGGGACATCGGCACGGTAGTAGTTATTGGGGTTATGGATTACCCGGATTGTAGCGGGCGGAGTCAAGGGAGGATAGGTTTCGGCCAGGATGCTGACCGAGGTCTGGGTAGAGACGGTTGGTAGGATTTGGCCTGAGGGTTTCCCTGGCTCTATCACCACGACCTGGCCATTGTGGCGGAAAGCCAGGTAGCGTCCGTCGGGTGAGAAGAGTGGGGAGCAATCCTCGCCAGGCTGCTCTACCAGAGGCTTGAGGTTTTCACCGTTAGCATCAATTGCCCAGATATCGGCAGACTCAGCTGTTCCGGCCCCAAGTGGATAACGCCCGAAGGCGATGAAGGTTCCATCGGGGTAAAAAGAGGGGCCGTCCAACAATTCCCCCTCCAGCTCTAAAAGCATCCGAGCTTTGGGTGGAGATGTTTCCACAAGCCAAAGCTGAGATTTGAAAGGCTCTGAGGAAGCAATTACTGCTGCCTTGAGGCTGTCCGGTGTCCAGGAAACTCCGCCGAGGTAGCGGGCACGGAAAAGGAAAGCCCTTTCACCTGAGACTTTGTCCTGAAGGTAGACTTCGGCTTCCCTCTTTAGGAGGGAATAACGCCCGTTTGGGGAAAGCGCTTCCTTGCGAGCTTCAGGCCAAGCGATTTCACCCCTGGCCATGACCTTCCCGGTTTTCAGGTCCAACTCTTGGCGGAAGGCTTTCTGTGGGCTTGCGAAGCTTACGAAGGAAAGCTTATGGCTATCAGGCGAAAAGGAAGGGTAGAAAGCGTTTTCGGAGACTTTGAGCCATTTCCTCTCGCTGGGGTAGAAGGCGTAAAGTTCCTGAAGAAGCTGGATTTTCCCTTCCGCCTCTACCGCTCGGCCTGGCCTTCCCACCAATAAAAAAGAGCCATCTGGGGCCCAAAGAAGCGGATAGCCTTCTACTGCTTGGATGTAAACCTTGTATTGAGTTGGAATGGCGAGGGCGAGAAAGAGCAGAAGCGCTGCGAACTTCCCCTTCATAATTCTTGGAGACAGGCCCCAACGCTCAACTTTGAACGTCGGGGCCTATCGTTTGGCGTGGCAGCCGATAGGGTTATAGCTTTACAACATTAACGGCCTGGGGGCCCTTGGGGGTCTCCTGGATGGAGAACTCCACTCGGTCGCCTTCCTCAAGGTTGCGGAAGCCTTGCCCCACAATGGCCGTATAGTGGACGAAAACGTCCCTATCTGAGCCGTCGGGCTTGATGAAGCCATAGCCCTTGACACGGCTGAACCACTTGACGGTTCCGGTGGTTCTGGTACCCACTGCTAACCTCCATTTCTCCGAAATTCTTCCGGTCAAGCCCCCTCAGGCCCCATTAAGGAAAAACCGCCGGCCTTCCCTCCGGCGGCCCCCGCTGGAGTAACGAGAAGTCCCAACCGGCATCCACATCATAACACAGGTTATTCCTTTTGTCAAATTCAGCTCCCGAGGACGGCGAGAAACGGGGAAGAGGTTAATTTTCTGATTAAAGTGGGGGTGGAGGGGGCTTGGGGGATGTGCCTTTCTGACCTAACCCCCTGACCCCCTTCCCTGCGAGGGAAGGGGGAAAATTTGGCAGGATTGGCCGGGGGAGAGGTTAACCCAAGACGCTGGCAAACCCAAGGCCTACGAGGGTGGGTAAAGGGGGTCCAGGGGGGCAAAGCCCCCATGGCGGGGGGTGTGGGGGTGTGCCCCCAAAAATTCCAAAAAAGGGGCGAGCAGCTAACCCTGTAACCAAGCAACGAGTGGGACCCAAAACGCCGGCAAACCCTAAGCCTACGGGGGTGGGCAAAGAGGGGGTCCAGGGGGCGCAAGCCCCCTGGCAGGGGGTTTGGGGGATGTGCCCCCAAAAATTCCAAAAAAGGGGCGAGCAGCTAACCCCTGTAACCAAGCAACGAGTGGGACCCAAAACGCCAGCAAACCCTAAGCCCACGGGGGTGGGTAAAGGGGGCCAGGGGGGCGAAGCCCCCATGGCGGGGGGTGTGGGGGGTGTCCCCCCACAAAACCAAAAAGAGGGGGCGAGTTGCCCACATTAGCAACCTGCCCACGAGTGGGACCCAATACGTTGGCGAACCCTAAGCCTACGGGGGTGGGTAAAGGGGGATCCAGGGAGTCTGGGGAATGTGCCCCCAGAACACTGGCGAACCTTAAGAACACCTTTGCGTGGAAAAGTCGCCTCGCTTATAATGTTCCTAAGCTTGAGGGCAGGAGCAAGAATATGGTAAGCCTGGAGGAAATCTCCGCCTTCATCGTAGACATGGATGGCGTCCTTTATAGGGGGAATACGGCCATCCCAGGAGCCGATAAATTCATCTCTACGCTGGAAGAAACCGGCCGGAATTACCTCCTCCTCACCAATAACTCTTCCCTTACCCCCGCCCAATACGAGGCCAAATTGGCCAAGATGGGGATAAAGGTCAATCAAGCCAGGATTTTTACCTCCGCACAGGCTACCGCTTTTTACCTTCGCTCCATAGCTAAGGAAGGAGCCAAGGTCTTCCTGATAGGGATGGAAGGGATAAGGGAGGCACTTTTGGCTGCAGGCTTCACCCTGGCCGAAGATAAGGATGTGGATTTTGTAGTGGTAGGAATTGACCTGAACTTGACCTATGAAAAGCTTAAGAAAGCGGCTTTGGCTATAAGAGCAGGCGCTTCATTCATAGGCACTAACCCTGACCGCACTTTGCCCACCGAGGAGGGGCTTTGCCCAGGAAATGGAGCAATCCTGGCTGCCTTAGAAGCCGCTACCGAAGTCAAGCCTACCATCATCGGCAAGCCCTCTCCTTTAATCTTTGAACTGGCCTTAAAGCGCTTAGGAAGCACTCCGGAGAAAACGGCAGTGGTAGGAGATAGGCTGGAAACCGACATCTTAGGAGCTCACCAGGCTGGGCTAAAAAGCATCCTGGTCCTATCCGGAGTTACCGACGAGAGCTCCCTGATTGCAGCTAACCCTAAGCCCGACTTCGTTTTTGCCAGCGTTAAAGAACTGGCCGAAGCTCTGAGAGGGGGATGAATTGCTCGCCTTTTCCTACCTCGCCATAGCCTGCTGGGTTGTGGCCGGAATAATCTGGTGGAAGAAGCGAATCATTGCCTTGGCTATAGAACTGGTAGGATGCCTCCTTTGGTTCGCCTTGATTGCCGATCTTGGGCTCAAAGCCGGCTACTGGCCTTTATCCACTCCGGAAGAATTCCTCTTGGTTACCATCGGCTTTGCAGCCCTTATCCACGCTTTAGCGGAAATAGGAGGGGAAGGCAAAGAGGTAGGCTGGCTGTTGCCTTTCACCGCAGCAATTTTGGCCTTTCTCGGCAAAGGGGCTTTCACCACCGAGCCCTTGCCCCTCCCACCGGCCTTCAGAATCTTCTGGTTCCAATTCCATACCCTCACTGCTTCTATCGCTTACGGTGCTTTCCTGGTAGCAGGGACTGTGGCCTTGGCAATTATGTTAAAGCCAACCGAAAACTCACCCAAACTGGCCACAATAATGGCTTTAGGCTACATCGCCCTTACCCTCTCAATGCTCCTTGGTTCCATCTGGGGCGAACTGAGTTGGGGCAGCTATTGGGCTTGGAGCTTGAAAGAAATCTGGGCTCTTGCCCTTTGGCTCGTGGGCACCCTTTACTTTCACACTCGTGCCCTACCTCGCTGGAGAGGGCGCTGGACCTTAGCTCTCCCTCTAATCATGGCCGGCATTGCGCTCTTTTCCCTCTTGGGAACCGGATGGCTTGCCCGGAGACTGACCTTGGAAACTCTCTACATCTTCTGAGGAGCCATGAGGGGGCGGAAGCTCCGGATAGAATGGAGGGAGGATGAAAGCTTCTGGCGGATGCGCTACCAGGAGGAAAACAGGCCCGAAGCAAAGAGGCGCTTACAGGCCCTTTGGCTTGTCAGGCGAGGATACAAGCTTGCCAAGGTAGCCTGGCTCATCGGCGTCCATATCCGGACGGTTAACCGTTGGCTCTCTTGGTACAAAAAAGGAGGGCTTGAAGAACTATTAGCCCATCGCCGAGGAAATCTGAAAGGGAGAAAGCCTTTCTTAACCCAAGAGCAATTTTTAAAGCTGGAGGAAGAAGCCAACCAGAACCCTTATTTCACTACGAGGATGGCCCTCGCTTGGGTCAGGGAGAACTTCGGTGTAAACTATTCTTACCAAGGCATGTACAGCCTGCTCAGGCGAAGAGGCCTTCTGGCAAAGAGCAAATCCAAAGCCGAGGAAAGGGAGGGACCGGTTCTGTGAAGCGAGGTGGTGAGAGATGGTGAGCAGGCGTAATTTCCTGAAGTTTATAGCCGCTGCAGCCGGGGCTTTGGGATTTGCTTCCCTTTCCAGAAGATTTCGCAGTGTAATAGCTCAAACCGAACTTCCTCCCAATGCCAAAGAAGCACTTTACTACGTCCCCGGAGGGAAAGAAACCGCTGATTGCCTTAGGTGCCACACTTCCCCTGAACCTTCACGCACCCTCTACTGTCACATTCCCCACAAGGGCAATTATGTAAAATGTCAGCTCTGCCCCAAAGGATGCCTCATAAGCGAAGGCCGCCGAGGGGATTGCCGGGTTCGGGAAAACAGAGGTGGCAAGCTTTACACCATGGTTTACGGTAACCCGTGCGCCGTCCACAATGACCCGATAGAGAAGAAGCCTTTCTACCACTTCCTTCCTGGAACCATGGCCTTATCGTTGGCCACGGCTGGATGCAACCTCCACTGCCTATATTGCCAGAACTGGAGCATCTCTCAAGTTCCTCCAGAGCAGACTGAGAACTACGAGCTATCCCCCGAAGAGATAGTGATGGTGGCCGAGAAGCTCGGAAGCTCATCCATAGCCTTTACCTATACCGAACCAACCATATTCTACGAGTATATGAGCGACATAGCCCGCTTGGCCCGGCCCAAAGGGATAAGGTGCATAGTCATTAGCGCCGGATACATAAACCCTGAGCCTCTCCGGCAACTCTGCAAGATTGTGGACGCTATCAAGATTGACTTCAAAGGCTTCAGCGAAGAGTTCTACCGCAAAGTCTGCTTTGGCACACTAAAGCCGGTCCTGAACACCATGAAGATAATCCGAGAAGAGGGGGTCCATCTGGAAATAGTGAACTTAGTAGTGCCTACCCTCAACGATTCGGAAGAGCAAATAAGGGGATTGTGCCGCTGGATTGTGGAAAACCTGGGGCCGGATGTCCCGACTCACTTCTCCCGTTTCTTCCCCCAGTATAAGCTAACCCACTTACCACCGACCCCGGTGAGCACTTTGGAAATGGCGAGAGAAATAGCGGTGGAGGAGGGGATAAAATTTGCCTATGTGGGGAATGTGCCAGGCCATAAATGGGATAACACCTATTGCCCAAGGTGCGGCAAGGCGATAATAACCCGCATGGGGTTTAACGTAGTAGAATACCACCTGAAAGGCGGGAAGTGCGAATATTGCGGGGAATCCATACCAGGGGTCTGGGTTTAGGCTTCCAATTTCTTGGGGAATACCACCGTGGCAATCGTCCCACTTCCATCCGCCCTTTCCAGATTGAACTTTCCCCGCAATTCCTCTTCAGCCAAAGTCTTCACAATTTTCAGCCCCAGGCTTTCCGTCTGTAAGGGCTCAAACCCTTCGGGAAGGCCGACTCCATCATCGTGCACTGTAATCTTAACCTTGCCTTCCAAGTCCTCAATGTTCACCGTTATGTGCCCGATTGTTCGGTCCTTGTAGCCGTGCTCTAAGGCGTTCTGCAAAAGCTCGTTCACTATGAGGGCACAAGCGGTAGCCTGCTCTGAGGGCAGTAGTATTTCAGGCCCTTGGATTTCTATGGATATGCGCTTTTCCGGCGTTAGCATTCCTTCCTTAGCCTGCTCCACTATCTTGCGGCACAGTTCTCTTAAGTCAATGAAGTTTGTGGCATGCTCTGAGAGGAACTCGTGGATTATGGCTATGCTTAGGATTCGGTTGATGCTATCGTTTAAAGCGGCCTTGGCTTCTTCACTTGATACACGCCGGGCCTGAAGACGCAAGAGGGCGGCCACGGTCTGGAGATTGTTCTTGATGCGGTGGTGAATTTCCTTAATCAGGGCCGTTTTAACTCTAAGCTCTTTTTCCTTGCGGCGTTCATCGGTAGCATCATGGATTATGAGCATAGCTCCGGCCAAGGCCATGGAAGGCTTGCCCAAAAGCGGGGTTAGAATTTCCCTGAAGCGAGAAGGTGGCTCATAAATTGGGAGGGCTCGCTTTATCCAAACTATATCTCCTCCCAGATTCTCCTCCTCTTGCCGAAACTCCTCCTCTTCCAAAGCCGCCTTGAGCATCTCCCTGTCTCCGGCAGGGAGGCGGGACAGAGAAGCATCCCTTAAATCACGCATTATCCCTACCTTGCGGTAGAGGTTAGCGGCTACTCCGCTCACGTAGCGTATGAACCCCTGGTCATCTACCACGATTATTCCATCCTGTTCAGTTACGGGGTAGAAAGACTGGGTTTTCTCCAAGAGGCCGCGGCGGGCCATGTGATGGAGGTAATGGAGGGCGAGTTGGAAAACGGGGCTACGACGGCGCCGCCTCTCGTATTCCAAGAGGTTGGATTCAAAGCTAAGGACGCCCACAATTCGTTCCTTGCCGTCCACTACGGAAAAAGTTTCCTCAACCATTGGAGCATCCATACCCAAAAGCAAACCTTGCCCTTTCCAGTAGCCTGAGCGCCTGAAGGCTCTGAAAACAAGAGGCCTCTCAACCCTGTAGACGTAACGGCCTTGAAGGCTCTCAGGATAAAGAGGGGAGATTGAGCGAGGCCTGACATGCGTCAAAATCACTACGGCATCCTTGGCCGGAACTTTGTAATAGACGAAAGCATCGGCCTTGGTTAAATCAGCGATGAAGTTTAGGCCAGCTATCACCCGCTTTAGGACTTCCCAATCCTCTTCCCTGACCAATATTCCTGGGAAGACCACTTCGTCCCCCTTTTGGAAGTGTTCAGTGAAATTATAGCAGGTTTCTCGGCCCCGGCAAAAAGATTAAAGGTGGTGTGCCCCGGGGTGGCAAAATGGTAAAAGCAGGCTTCTCGCCCATCTTTTTATCCTGGGGGCACATCCTCCAGCTCCCCGCCCTGGACCCTTTCCGAGGCCGAAAGGGGAGAACCCCGCCGAATTCTAAAAGTTGCTTTTTGTGTGGGCAAGAGGTATAAAGAGTTGAAGCCAAGAAGGAGGAAGACATGAAGGTTTTGCTGAAGCTTTCCCTGCTAATTGTGATTTTGTTCCTGGCGGTGGTTCCCGCTTTCGCTCAGCAACCGCCGTGCTCTAACCTAATTGTCAACGGGAGCTTTGAAGAGGACGGAGGATGGCATTGGGAACTTACCCCTAAACCGCCAACCTTCACTCAGGACGCTGCCTGGGACGGTAGCCGCTCTATGCTCCTTGGTAACCTTGACCCGTCAACCGATACCTTAGCTTTTTCCTCCGTGTGGCAGGATATAACCGTGCCGGCGGATGCTTCTTCGGTCAAATTGGCTTTCCACTATAAGCTGGTTTCCCAGGGACAACAGGCCTTTGACGAAGCTAAATTCGTGCTCCTCAACCCAGCCGATGGCTCAATCTTGGCCGTGCCTTGGAGAGAGAAGCAGGATACAGCCGGGGGATGGGAAGAGGTCACAATTGACCTTACAAGTTTGACCAGGGGGCAAACCATCCGCTTCTACTTCGGCGTAGTGAACGATGGCAACGGCAACCCCACGGCTATGTACCTTGACGATGTCCGCCTCATGGTTTGCACCGGCTATGCTCCGCTTCCGACCCCAACCACTATGCCTGCAGTGGTAACTCCAACGCCAACGCCCGTGCCCGCAGTGGCCACTCCAACGCCAACTGCACTGCTCACCCCAACCTTTACTCCTGCTCTAACACCTACTACACCCATAACCCCCGCCTCGCTTCCATTCATTTCAGCTACCAGCACTCCTACACCCCAACCTAAAGCTCGGCCTGCTGTGCCGATAACGGCAATCAGCATAGTCGTCGTAATCTTGGGGGCTATAGTCATTTTACCAATCGCCTTCATAGTCTTAAGGGCTTCTAAGGGCCGGGGAAAGGCTAAAGCTGAAGGGCAATCGCCACAAGAAAGTGGTGGTCAAAGCGCAGGGTGAAGGAAAGCAATTTCGCCCCCGATTATCGTCCCTAAAACCTCTATGGCGGGGATTTTCTCCGGAGCAGTTCGGAATATATCGTCAGAGAGGATGGTGATATCGGCCAAGAAGCCAGGGGCAAGGGTTCCGCGGCTCTTCTCTTCCCCTGCGGCGAAGGCGTTCCCCCAAGTGTAGGCTCGGATTGCCTCCTCTACCGTGAGGCATTGCTCCGGGAACCAACCTTCAGGTCCAGGGGAACCATCAAGGCGACGCCTGGTCACAGCAGCGTAAATCCCCAAAAGGGGGTCCGGAGGCTCCACGGGACAATCGGAGCCAAAGGCTAAGATTGTGCCGGCCTCAAGGAGGCTACGCCAAGCATAGGCCCACCGGCAACGCTCTTTCCCCCAGTAACGCTCGGCCATCTCCATGTCGGAAGTGGCATGTATGGGTTGCATTGAGGCCACAACCCCAAGCTTCGCCAAACGAGGTAGGTCCTGAGGTGTAAGGAGTTGGACATGCTCAATGCGGTGGCGGAGTCGGGGTGCCTTCTCCAGAGCATCCAACACAACCCGATTGGCCCTATCGCCTATGGCGTGAACGGCTACCGAGAGGCCTGCTTCCCCAGCTTTCAAGACCAGCTCCTCAAGCTCCTCAGGGGTTATGGTCAGGATTCCCAAGTTTTCTGGCTCTCCAAGGTAAGGCTCAAGCATGGCCGCCGTCCGGGAGCCAAGGGTGCCATCGGCAAAGATTTTGACCCCACCGATGCGCAAGTATTCATCCCCAAAGCCGCTTTTTATTCCGAGCTTTACAGCTGCTTCCAAGTTTTCAGCAGGGATGTGGTGAAGGATGCGCATCTTGAGTTTGCCTTGGCTCTTTAGGCTCTGGAGGAGAGATAAGGCCCTCTCATCCTCGCAATTGTGAAGCCCTACCAAACCCTTGCGCAAAAGGCTTTCCATAGCCTCTTCTACGCTACGTTGAAGCAGGGGGGAGGAAGCTTCCACACGCTGCTTAACCAGCTCGGCTGCCTTCTCTTTGAGGATACCCGTGGGCTGACCAAGTTCGTCGCGCTCAATCACACCGCCAGGTGGGTCAGGGGTGAAGGAATTTATCCCCAAATCCTTCAGAGCGAGGGAGTTGAGCCAGAGGGTATGGCCATCCTTGCTCCAGAGAGCAACAGGATGATTGGGAGCGACTGCATCCAAATCCCTGCGGGTTGGGAAAGAAGGGTCTGGCCAGAGGTTCCTGTCCCACCCCCCACCGATTACCCATTGTCCCTCGGGGATTGAAGAAACCTTGGCGGCTACTTTCTCCAGAACTTTATCCTTTGAATCAAGGCCAGCGAGGTCCAAAGTTGAGAGACGCAGGGCATAGCTCAAAAGGTGGAAGTGGCCATCCACAAGGCCGGGGATAGCAGTGGCCCCTTTGAGGTCAATGGCCATTCCTTCGGGGCTCAAGAGCGAGAGGATTTCTTGGGCCGAACCTGCCTTAAGCACTCTACCTGCCCTTATGGCAATAGCTTGGTTCGGAAAGGGGTTGACCATATCGTAAACAAAGCCATTGTAGAGCACAAGGTCGGCATCCATAGCTTCCCTCCTAAAGGCGGGCCTTAAGGGCCGAAAGGCAACGGGGGCAAAATTCGGCTTTCTTTATGTCAGTATCGCGCAGGGAATTGGAGAAATGCATCACGCATGATGGGTCAGGGCAATGGGCGAGGCCCCAGGTATGGCCAAGTTCGTGGACGGCTTCCTTCAAAGTTCTCTCCAAAAAGATGCCTTCATCCTCAAGCAAGCCGTAGAAGCTTTGGTGAAGTCTGGCCAGCGAGATTACTGCCTCCCTCCCTCCGAGCGATGCCTGGCCGAAGACAAAGTTAAGCCCCTGCGTATAGAGGTCTACTTCGGTAACTCCGAGGACTTTCTCCGCCCCTTCGGCCTTAATTTTCGCCAGTTCTTTGAGGAACAAATCGGAAAGGTACTGGCGGCGGGAGGGGTTAAAGGCATGGGGTGGAATGGGTAAAGGGGGAAGCTGAGCGCATTCTCTGCCGAAAGTTCTACTCAGTGCTTCCTCAAGGTAATCCAGGATTTTCTTCTCCACTTGGCCAAAAGGGACAATGGCTATTTTCATTTCGTCCCATCCACTTCTTGAAGGGCTTTGAGGAGCTCCAGCTGCTCAGGTGTAGGGTCCCACGGTGGAAGCTCCAAAGTTGGTTGGTGCCTGAGTATAAGCTCAACGGTGAGAGGGGAGCAACCGAGCCTCTTAGCCATTTCGGCCCCTAAGATTGGGTGGTAGTAGTGGATGTAAAAGGGACGGCGCCAGCCATCGGGTACGGCAAGCCATTTCAAGGCTATGGGGAAGAAAGCTCTGATTAGGACTATGGCTACCCTGTGCCAGAGGTGAATATCCCCTCCTCCTTTCCCGATATCGTGGAGCAGGGCAGCCTTCAAGAGGTCGGGGTGGGTCTTGCCTTCGCGCACAAGGGTATAGTAAACCTCAAGGCTGTGACGTTGGTCGGCAGCGCTTATCCGGCCGAAAGCGGCCAGTTCCTCGGGGTTAAGGTTCTCCCTAAGCACTTGCCAATCCTCTTCATCCAGGTTAGCCGAGAGGGCCTGGAAGAATTGGCGGGCTCTGTATAAAGCCTGCTTGATAAGCCTGAACATGGGCGCTCCTTCACCTCAACAGCAGTGAGGTTATGAGGCGGAAAGGAGGCCCCAAGATGCTTCCCAAAATGCTCACAGGTAGGATGTAATCAATGGCGATTAGGGCAAAGAGTATAAGCGGGCCGTGGGCTTCCAGTTGGGAAAGCTGGCGGAAGAGATTGTAGGCCGTTCGGGTGCGGAAAGAGCCGATAATGCCCATAAGGACGTCAAAGCCATCCAAAGGGGGCAAAGGCAAGAGGTTGAACAAAGCCAAACCGACGTTGGCAAATACCCCGGCCATAAGGAAACCCCGAAAACTTAAAGGCAAGGGGAAGTGGAAGGCTAAGGCCAAAGCTGAAGCCAGAAGGAGGTTAGAAAAGGGGCCGGCGAAAGCTATGAGCCCCATCCCTGTAGCGATAGGGAGCTTACGGATATTGCGGGGGTTCACAGGCACTGGTTTCCCCCAGCCGATTCCGAACCCGTAAACGAGGGAGACGAGGAACATGAGGGTGCCAAGGGGGTCCAAATGGGCCATAGGGTTAAGGGTAAGTCTGCCCATGTAGCGTGGCGTTGGGTCACCCAGCCTATCGGCGGCCCAGGCGTGGGCGAACTCATGGATTGTGATGCCTAAGAAAACAAAGAAAAGCAATCCCACGATGTCAGACATAGCTTTTACCTCCTGCGCTAATTTTACAACTTCGCTTC
>JAPWUT010000241.1 GCA_028275425.1 Anaerolineae bacterium
GTTCGCCCGTGCCTTCTACGAGGCGCTGGCCGATGGTCTGCCCGTGGATGCGGCCGTGGCCGAGGCGCGCATCGCGGTCAGCCTGGGGGTGACCAATACCGTGGAGTGGGGGACGCCCGCGCTGTATATGCGTTCCCCGGACGGGGTCCTGTTCCAGTTGCAGGAGGCAGCGGACAGGAAAGAAGCGGTGAACCACAAAGTGGAGAGCCAGGTGGAGGAGAAAATCAGCAGCAGAGAAGGGTCAGAAAGAGCAAAGGCGGCCGGCAGGGAAGAGACAGGGATTCCGAGTAAGTTGCCAGACATACCCCAAGTGCTCCCCACCCGGCGGGTTCCTATTTCCTCGCGGAACGCGGCGCAGGTAGCCCAACTGGCACGCTTGGGGAAAGGCACGGTTAACAAGATTGCGCTTTCGCCGGACGGCTGGTTGCTGGCCGTGGCCTCCTCCCTGGGCATCTACCTCTACGATGCCGAAACGCTGGAGGAGGTGCGCTTCATCCAGACCGACGCCTGGGTGTTGAGCGTGGCCTTCTCTCCCGATGGGCAGACCCTGGCCTCGGGGTCGGTGGACAAAACCGTGCGGCTGTGGCGAGTTGCAGACGGGCGGCTGCTGCGCACCCTGCAGGGGCATACGGATTCGGTGTGGAGCGTGGCCTTCTCCCCCGATGGGCAGACCCTGGCCTCGGGGTCGGTGGACAACACCGTGCGGCTGTGGCGGGTTGCGGACGGCGCGCTGCTACGCACCCTGGAGGGGCATACGGATTTGGTGTGGAGCGTGGCCTTCTCCCCCGATGGGACGCTGCTGGCATCAGGGTCTTGGGATGGCACGGTGCGGCTGTGGGGGGTGAGGCCGTAGGGCATAGCTACTTCTTCAGTGCGAGGTGCTTCTAAAACCTTCCCGTTCCCTGCGCTTCCTCCGCAGGCCATTAACGCTGCCTGCCTTTTTACCCCCAACTTTAAACCTCAGTTCGGGCATGTCCCGGTTTTGTCGAACGTCTTTCCCTGGCTGTTGGCAGACTACCTCACCTGGCCGTAAACGACCAGGCTCAGCAAACAAGGGACGCTAAAGCGCCCCTTTTTACAAACCGAGGGTCCAGAGGGCGCAGGCCCCCTGGCAGGGGGCCGTGGGGGATGTCCCCTTCCGACCTAACCCCCCAGCCCCCTTCCCTGAGAGGGAATGGGGAGAATTCTGGTAAGTGATTGGAGGAGGGGCTAACCCCGCCACGAGTGAGACCCAAAACCCTGGCAAACCCTCAGCCAACGAGGGTGGGAAATCACCTGAATCCACCCGCAAGGGCGAAAATGATGCCCCAAAGCACTTACTCTCCCTCGCCCTAAAGACACAATTCCTGCTAATTGCCAAACCTCATTTCTTAAGGTATAATGGGCTGAAAATTTTAGGAGGGAATGGCCGTGAGGTTGATTTGCCTTCAGGATAACCTTTCTACAGCCCTTTCCATAGTGGAAAAGGCCGTCGCTACCCGGAGCACTCTACCCGTCCTGAGCAACGTTTACCTGGAAGCAAGGGAAGGAAGGCTCATGCTCTCCGCTACGAACTTGGATATAAGCATAACCTGCTGGATAGGGGCAAACATAGAAGAAGAAGGGGCAACAACTGTGCCAGCACGCCTGTTCTCAGATTTTGTGGATTCCCTGCCTTCGGAACCGGTGGAGTTAGAGCTAATAGTCCGAACCCAAACCTTGAACATCCGTTGCGGGCGATTTGAGGCCAATATAAGGGGGATGGATGCCACCGAATTCCCAGAGGTTATGACCGCCTCTAAACTGGAAGGCCAAAGCACCCGAATCGTTACCCCCTTGAGGCCGGCTACTCTGCGCAAAATCATCCAGCAGGTGACCTTTGCCGCAGCCTCTGAGGAGACACACCCATTCCTGAGCGGAGCCTTTACTTCGCTGGAAGGTGACCAGCTTACCCTCGCCGCTACCGATGGATACCGCTTGTCCGTAAGGAATGTCATCCTACCTCAGCCAGTAGAAGGCTCATTTGAGGTCATAATCCCGGCCAAAGCCCTTGATGAACTCGCTCGCATTGCCACCGAAGCCGATGAATCCCAGCCAATTGAAATCCTAATCCCTCAGGGCAGGAACCAAATCCTCTTCCACCTCAAAGGCCAGCCTGAAGGGCCAGTTATGGCCATTGAGCTCCTATCGCAGCTCATAGAAAGCACTTACCCTGATTTCCGGGCCCTCATCCCCAAAGAATACAATACCCGCGTAGTAGTGAAGAAAGATGCTTTCCTCAAAGCCCTGAAGATTGCCCACCTCTTCGCCAAGGACAGGGATAACATGGTCAAGCTGGAGATAGCCCCGGCTTCGGAACTCCTCCCCGGTTCCCTGACCATAAGGGCCACGAGCCGCCAGTACGGTGACAACGTGAGCCAAGTAGAGGCGAAAGTTCAGGGTGCACCTCTGGAAATCGCTTTCAACGTTAAATACCTCATAGAAGCCCTTTCGGTGATGGAAGAGGACGAAATTGCCCTGGAAGCCACCACTTCCTCAAGCCCTGGGGTCCTCAAACCGGCCGATGGCGAAGACTTCATCCACGTGGTGATGCCAATGTACCTTGAGGAGGAATAAGTATTGCTGGAAGGGTCAAGATGCCTGAAAGTTTCGGAGCTTACGGAGCACATAAAGCGCTTAGTCTCTTCGGATTATACCTTACAGGATGTCTGGGTTGAAGGGGAGGTTTCCAACTTCTCCTATGCCCTTTCAGGCCACTGCTATTTCTCCCTCAAGGACGAAAAGGCCGTAATCCAATGCGTAATGTGGCGGGAATTAGCCTCCTCCCTCCCTTACACCCCTTCTGATGGCGACCACGTCATAGCCCATGGCTATGTGGACGTTTATCCTCCCAAAGGAACCTATCAACTTTATGTTGATGAACTGGAGCCTGTAGGAGTTGGCATCCTATACCTGCAGCTTGAGCAGCTCAAGGCCCGGTTGAGCCAAGAGGGCCTATTTGACCGAGCCCGCAAGAGGCCTTTGCCTCCTTTCCCCAAGCGCATCGGTCTTGTGACCTCGCCTTTCGGTGCGGCCATAAGGGACATATTGAGGATAGTAGGCAGGCGTTACCCCTTGGCCGAGATTATCCTTTCGCCGGCCATGGTCCAGGGCGATGAAGCTCCCTCAAGCA
>JAPWUT010000242.1 GCA_028275425.1 Anaerolineae bacterium
TACACAATGTCAAATGGAGCCAATGGCTCTATATCCTTCAGTTCTTCGGTCATTACCGATTGCATGGACTGGTACCTCAACTGGAATGATAGTGGGGAGCCGCCAGGAGAAAGTGGCGGCGATCCAGCCTCAGGCGCTGATTACGTGGAGCTTTACGATAGCGCTGGCAATTCTTTCACTACGGCGCCTGTGGACGGAAACGGCTACTTTGAAATGCTCTTGTCCAATGGGGCCAATGGTACCAGTTGGTCGGCTGAAGCTCGCACTGAGTCCGGGAACCCTGTAAGAGCTTGGTTTACCAATATTTCCTCCAATAGTGGCACCTGCAATGAGCTCATCAACAGTGGGACAGGGGGGCCAACGCGGGTTACTTTGAAGGGGCTTGAGGCTTCAGCAGGCCAGAGGCCTGTGTTAGCTGTGGCCGCTATAGTCCTCCTGGCCTTGGGCATAGGTTTTGCCTTCCGCTCAGGCCGGAAAAGCTCTTGAGCCGGCAAAGGAGGTGCACCATGCGTTACGAACCACCTGATATAATCTACGAAGGTGAGCTTGAGGTCCAAGCCGGAAGCCCAACTGGGCTCCCTCCCTTCCCCTGGGATTGGTAAATTGGGAGAACTGCAGAAGCTCGTCGGCCTGCTGAGGTGGCGGGTTGGGTTTCTTTTGTGCTGGACGGGGGCGATGCTGGCCATCATGGTTTGGGGCGTTTCGGCATCGCCTCCACCTCCGCCTCCTGACCCCTTCTTTGTCCCTTCGGAACCTGGCCCGCTGCCTTTGGCCGCGGCTTCCTTCCACCCCTTCAGCCTGGGGGAACCTCATCTCCCTCGCTTGCTTCCTTGCCCTGCCTGGCGCATAACCGTAACAGCCGATGGCCTCTACCGCATCCCGTACCAGGCCCTGGCCAATGCTGGAGTGCTCACCGATAAGCTTCCCGCCCTCCATCTCCTCTGGCGGGGGCAGGAAGTGGCAATGGAAGTGGAAGACGGCGGGGATGGTTCTCTGGGCCCCGGCGATGCCCTGCTCTTCTACGGCCAGAAATTCCACGGCTCCGTCCAGGACGAAAAGTACACCGACGAGAACGTCTACTGGCTGGTGGTGGATGGCACGAGATTGGGTTCCCGGATGGGAACTCGCTCCGTTGCACCGGTTGCTTCGGCTACGCCTCTGGACTGGTACACGGCCACCACCCACTTTGAGCAAAACCTCATCTACTGGGCCCGCTGGTCCGCAAACCCCCGCACCGAAGACACCTGGTTCTGGGAATTCGTCACCGCCGGTTCCCCACTAACCCGCACCTATCCCCTCACCTTGACTGCTGTGGTCACGGGGGAATACATGGCAACCCTTAAAGTGGAACTGGCCGGCCGCAGCGAGAACTTCCACCGCATCGGCTTCGCCCTCAACGGCACTTCCATTGGCGAGACCACCGAATCGGGCAAGGTTGGCTGGACGGCAACCCTTACGTTTCCTTCTGCTTTGCTCCGGGAGGGACAAAACCTTCTGGCAATGCAGGTTTTCACCGATGGCGGCCCCCAGCAGCTTTACCTCAACTGGGTGGAGGTAACTTACCGGCGCCGGCCCGAGGCCAGCGGGGACGTCCTTTCCATGACCTCGCTAATCTCCGGCCCTGTCCTGATTACCGCCACCGGCTTCACCACCTCCGCCGTGCGGCTGTACGACATCACAGACCCCCTCAACCCTGTCCGCCTCACTGGCGCATCCGTCTTTTCTTCCGCTGGCTCCTGGGCGGTGGCCCTCCGGGACGAAGCCCCCGCAGGCACGGCCTACCTGGTGGTGGGCGAAAGTGCGGTAAGGACAATACCTACCCTCACCCGGTACTGCCCGCCGGATGGGCTGCTTTCTTCCCCCGGTGCCGACGAAATCATCATTGCACCTTCCGCCTTCATCACTGCTGTCCGTCCCCTGGCGGAGCACCGTCGGGCCCAGGGGTTGCGAGTGGAACTGGTGCCGGTGGAGGACCTCTACAACCTCTTCAACGATGGCATCTTCCACCCTGAGGCCATCCGCTCCTTCGTGGCTTATGCCTACGAAAACTGGCCCGGTCCGCCGCCTTCCTTCCTGCTCCTGGTGGGGGATGGCCACTTCAACTTCAAGGGCTACAATCCAGGCACCTATGGGTCCCCTACACCCGTTTGGATTCCTCCTTACCTCCAGTTTGCCGACCCCTGGCAGGGGGAAGTCCCGGTAGATAGCCTCTACGGGGACGTGGACGGCGATGGCTTCCCGGAGCTGGCGGTGGGGCGGATTCCTGCCGGTTCGGTGGAGGAAGCGAAAGGAGCGGTGGCGAAAATCCTGGCCTACGAAAGCCAGAGCCTTCTCCCGGCCGAGTGGCGGCAGCGCGCCATCCTCTCTGCTGATAACGTCCCCGATTCTGCTGGAGACTTTCTGGGCATCGCCCAGGCACTGGCCGGAGAACTGCCCGCCGGTATGCTCACCCGCACCGTTTACCTCAACGATTACTGTGGCTCGCCGGTCAGCCCGCCTCAACCCTGTCCTTCGGCGACCCTCGCTTTGACCACTACTTGGAGCGAAGGGGCGTCGCTTCTCACCTACGTAGGCCATGCGGCGGTGAACCGCTGGGCCCACGAGCCCCTTGTGCGCAATACGGAACTGGCCAGTTTAACCGGCACCGTAGGGCTTCCTTTCCTCATCTCCCTGGACTGCTGGGATGGCTACTGGATGTTCCCGCCCCAATACCCCGGTTTTCCGGACACCCGCTCCATCGGCGAGTGGACCACCACGGTGCTGACTGACCGGGGGGCGATTGCCGCCTTCGGGCCTGCCGGGCTGGGTTCGGTGGATGAAGAGTATCTCATGGTCCGAGCGATGTATCGGGCCATGTTCCAGGGAGGGAAATTCCAGTTAGGTCCCCTGACCCAGGTTGGCCGGGAAGCCGTACCCAATTCCCACCTTGCCCGCACCTACACCCTCCTGGGCGACCCGGCCCTCTGGCTTCCCTGGTGGAAGGAAATTTCCATCTCGCCCACTTTAGTCGCCGTGACCCCAGGCGCTACCATCACCTTATCCGAGGTTTTCAGCGTTACCGGCACCACCCTTTTCGGGCAAGCCTTCCCAGTCACTCCCAAATGGACAGTAGGGGCTGGGGCATTGAACGGGTGGGGG
>JAPWUT010000023.1 GCA_028275425.1 Anaerolineae bacterium
GGGTTAAAGTCCCCGGCTTTGAATGGCTCCGTTCCTACGTTGCTGCTCCCATCCAGTTCGGTGGCGAGACCATTGGGTTCCTGTGCGTGGATGGAACCCGCCCCGGCCAGTTTACCCCGGAAGATGCCCGGCGTCTTGAAGCCTTCGCCTCAGCAGCGGCCGTGGCTATGTATAACGCTCGCCTGACCTCTGAACTCCGCTTGTTAGGCGAAGAATGGGAATTGACCTTCAATGCCGTATCCGATGCTATTTTCGTGGCCGATAAAGATTTGACGATTTTGAGGGCTAACAAGGCTACCGCCCAGCTCTTAGGCTTCTCTTCCCCCGAGGAGCTAAGGGGCTTGAAATGCTACTCCCTCGTCCATGGCACAAGTGCTCCTCCGCATTGCCCCTTTAGCAGAATGCTAACCACCCGAAAGCCCGTGGTGGAGGAAATTGAAGAACCTTACCTCAAGCGGGTCCTATCCATTGGCCTTTTCCCAATCTTTGACCAGCAAGGCGATATTGCTGGTTTTGTCCATACCATAAGGGATGTAACGGCTGAGAGGGAGTTGAGGGAACGGCTCTTCCAGGCCGAGAAACTCGCCTCCATCGGTGAGCTAATTTCCGGGGTAGCTCATGAGCTGAATAATCCCCTCACCTCAGTCCTGGTGCATGCTCAACTTCTGAGCATGGATTCTTCAATGCCAGAAAGGGCCAGGGAAAGCTTAAAATGGATAGAAGAGGAGGCCCGTAGGGCGGCCGGAATCGTCCAGAACCTGCTGGACTTCGTCCGCAGGCGCCCTCCTAAGAGGGAGAGCGTTGACATAAATGAAATCGTCCGCAAGTCCTTGGCCCTCAGAGCTTACGAGATGAAAGTGGAAAACGTAAAAGTCAAGGAGGAGCTTTCCCCCTCCCTACCCTCTACATCAGCGGACCCGCAGCAGCTTCAGCAAGTTTTCTTGAACATAATCATAAATGCCGAGCAGGCGATGTATGAAGCCCACGGGGGTGGGACTCTAACCGTAAGGACTTCCCTCACCCCTGAAAATTTCATCCGGATTGAATTCTGCGATGATGGTCCTGGCATCCCGAAGGAGCACATGTCCCGCATCTTTGACCCCTTCTTCACCACCAAGGAGAAGGGGACGGGTATGGGGCTTGCCATCGCCTACAATCTGGTCAAAGAGCATGGAGGGAGGATTTGGGCCCGCAACAATACTCCTGAGCCTGGGGTTACCTTCTTCGTAGAGATACCGGTAGCGGCTGGGGAGGAGGCGAAGTGGGCCGAGGAACTCCTTAAGGAGCTGGAGGGAAAACTTCCCTCGGCCAAAGTCCTGGTAGTGGAAGATGAAGTGGCTATAACCAATGTGCTTAGGACCATACTGGCCCAGGAGGGGATGGAGGTTAAGGTGGCGGGGGATGGAGAGCAAGCTTTGCGGATTTTGGAAGGGGAGGACTTTGACCTTGTGATTTCGGACGTGCGTTTGCCCCGCCTCAGCGGGATTGCCCTTTACGAGAAAGTTAAGGCCTCCAAGCCGCACCTTGCCAACCGCTTCATCTTCATAACTGGCGACGTTCTTACCCCGGCCACTGAGGCTTTCCTCCATTCCACCAGCTCACCCTATCTAACCAAGCCCTTCAGCGTAAACCAGCTTAGAGAGAAGATAAAAGAAGCCCTCAAAACACGTTCACCAACCCCCTAACCCCTGCAGCCCCCTCCCAAGGGGCGTGGTGATGTGCCCTTCAGACCTAACCCCCTGACCATCTTCCCTCGCAGGGAAGGGGAAATTTTGGCGGGGTTCTCCCCTTCACCTCAGGGAGGGGCCGGGGAGAGGCAAACCCCGCCACGAGTGGGACCCAAAACCCTGGCAAACCCTCAGCCCACGGGGGTGGGCAATGGGGGGTCCAGGGGGGCAAGGCCCCCATGGTGGGGGTTGTGGGGTGTGCCCCGTTCACGCCGACTGAAGTCAGCCTCTTTGAAAAGGGTCGGCCTTCGCCGACCCTGATTAAAGCGGGGGTGGAGGGGGCTTCGCCCCCTCCCAGGGGGCTTGGGGGATGTGCCCCCAAAATTTTCAAAGAAGGGGCGAGTTGCCAACTTTTGCACACCCGCCACGAGTGGGACCCAGAACACCGGCGAACCCTCAGCCCACGGGGGTGGGCAAACGGGGGGTCCAGGGGGGCGAAGCCCCCATGGCGGGGGGTTGTGGGGGGTGTCCCCCCACGAAACCAAAAGAGGGGGCGAGTAGCCAGCATTAGCAACCCCGCCACGAGTGGGACCCAAAACGCTGGCAAACCCTCAGCTCACGAGGGTGGGCAAACGGGGGGTCCAGGGGGCGAAGCCCCCATGGCGGGGGGTTGTGGGGGGTGTCCCCACACAAACCCAAAAGAGGGGGCGAGTAGCCCACATTAACAACCCCGCCGCGAGTGGGACCCAGAACGCCGGCGAACCCAAAGCCAACGGGGGTGGGAAAACGGGGGCCCAGGGGGCGAAGCCCCCTGGCCCTGGCAGCCGCTAAATCAATTTCCTCACCTCACCCACCTCGGCGGCTTGCATCGCATTTTTACTCCGGAGTGCCAGGCTTTACGACCCCAAAAACTTTGCGCGGGCTTACAAAACCACCAGCTGAATCTATCCGCCCCGCACTCCCAAAAAGCCTTATCTTCTCTCGGACCGCTTCCTTAACGTATTCCCGACTTATAGCCAAAACCTTGCGGGGGTCAACCTCGTCAGGCATCTTCTCAAGCCCTTCCCTGAGACCACGCATGAAGGCCTGGTTCAAGTAAGTGGCCACGTTTATCTTGCTTATCCCGTTCTCTATAGCCTCCAAAAGGCTCTCATTTTTGACCCCCGATGAGCCATGCAGGACCAATGGTACGTTGACTTTCTTCCGGATGGCCTTGAGCCGGTCAATATCCAGCGTGGCTTCTTGAGACCTCATCGCATGGATTGAGCCTATGGCTACCGCCAGAGAGTCTGCCCCCGTAAGCTTGATGAATTCGGCAGCTTGGTCGGGGTCAGTCATGGCCCTCTCTACATCCTCAGGCGTGACTTTATCGGTTATCTGGAGGACTTGGCCCAGCTCGGCTTCAACGGGAATTCCTACAGCATGGGCTACCTCGCAGATTTTGCGGGTTATGGCTACGTTTTCCTCAAATGGGAGCTTGGAGCCATCAAACATTAGCGAGGTGAAGCCAGCCCTGAGGCAAAGTATGTTCTGCTCAAAGCTTGTGCCGTGGTCCAAGTGCAGCACTACGGGTATATCCACTTGCGATGCTATTATTTTCACCATGCCGGCAGCCATCTCAAGGCCTGCATAGCGGATAGCCCCTTGGCTCACTTGAAGTATAACAGGGGCCCTCTCTTCCTGAGCCGCTTCCACTATGGCCTGGATTTGCTCCATGTTGTTGGCGTTGAAAGCTCCGATTGCATAATGCTCTTCAAAAGCCCTTTGAAGTATCTCTTTGCTGGTCACTAACGGCATAGTTTCCTCCTTTAGAGCAATTTCTTTGGCACCCTTATCCCCCTCAGCCTGGCATAAGGAGGCAAAGCCCCTCCGATGAGGGGGCGAGCGTATTCTATGAAAGCTTCGGTCACAAAGTTGCCCTCTTCGTTTATGAAATCATCGGGAAGGTAGCGTTCCACATTGGCCACTTTTTCCAGCTCCACAAGGCCGGTAGTGGAGCGATAAACGGAGCCAGGTTCTCGGATTAAGGTGACCATTTTCCCAGTTTCTCCGGCCAAAGCTGCTATTACTGCCGCCTTCCCCACCTCATAAGCTTCTTCTCGGTCTACTTCTGAAACCGCCAGGGAGAAGGAGCGGTAGAGGTAATTGGGTTTATCTATGCGGGTGCTCAGGCCTAATTCAGCTTTTATGATGGAAGCTGCGGCATCGGAAGCACCTCCCTTAAGCACGTGGCCGAAGGCATCAACCTCTTTGGGGGCAAACTCTCCCCCAAACGGTTCACCCCTTTCGTTTACCACCCCTTCGCTTAAAGCGATGACTACATAGCCATAGCGTCGGTAAGCCTCTTCCACGTCCCCCAAGAGCTTATCTTTGGATAGTGGTCTTTCAGGGACGTAGATGAGGTGAGGGGGGTCATCTTCCTGTTCTTTGGCTAAAGCTGCCGCTCCGGCAAGCCAGCCCGCATTCCTCCCCATGATTTCCACAATTTTAACCGGACTATTCACCCTCATAGCCCTGGTATCCCATCCTGAATCCCTCACAGCCATGGCCACAAAACGAGCCGCACTTCCATAGCCGGGGCAGTGGTCGGTGTAGGCAAGGTCGTTGTCAATGGTCTTGGGTATGCCGATGACTCGGAGCTCGTAGCCTGTTTCTTTAGCCAAGGAATCAAGCTTCATAGCTGTGTCCATGGAATCGTTCCCGCCTATGTAGAAGAAGTAGCGGATATTGTGAGCTTTGAAGACCTGGAGGATGCGTTCGTAATCTCCTTCTTTCACTTTGTACCTTATGCTTCCCAAGGCAGCTCCTGGAGTTCGGCGCAATCCTTCCAGGACCTCAGCCGGCTCTTGGCCCAAGTCAACGAATTCTTCCTCCAGCACGCCCTTTATGCCGTTTATTGCCCCGTAAACGGCCTCTATTTCCGAATGTCTGAGGGCTTCTTGGACGACTCCCACTAATGAGCTGTTGATTACAGCTGTAGGCCCTCCTGATTGTCCTACCACTGCTTTTCCTTTCATGGCCCTACCCTCCTTAAAAGCGTAATGAGGGGAAGGCCCTCATAGGCCTTCCCCTCACCGTTGAGAGTGCAATTAAATTTTACCGCATGGGGATAAAACCGTCAAGCATATTTTGGGGTGCATCCATTTGCCATGGGGGCTATAGGTATTTTCCCCACCCTCGTGGGCTGAGGGTTTGCCAGCGTTTTGGGTCCCACTCGTGGCCCGGTTGCTAATGCGGGCTAATCGCCCCCTCTTTTGGTTTCGTGGGGGGGACACCCCCCACAGCCCCCCGCCATGGGGGCTTCGCCCCCCTGGACCCCCCATTTTGCCCACCCTCGTAGGCTGAGGGCTCGCCAGGGTTTTGGGTCCCACCCGTGGCGGGTTACTAAGAGGGGCTACTCGCCCCCTCTTTTGGTTTCGTGGAGGGACACCCCCCACAGCCCCCGCCAGGGGGCTTAGCCCCCTCCACCCGCTTTAATCAGGGTCGGCGAAGGCCGACCCTTTTCAAAGAGGCTGACTTCAGTCGGCGTGAACGGGGCACACCCCCCGCTATGGGGGCTTCGCCCCCTGGACCCCCGTTTGCCCACCCTCGTGAGCTGAGGGTTTGCCAGCGTATTGGGTCCCACTCGTGGCGGGGTTGCTAATGCGGGCTACTCGCCCCCTCTTTTAAGGTTCTTGGGGGCACATCCCCCAAACCCCCTGGGAGGGGACTGCGCCCCCTCCACCCCCGCTTTAATAGCCAGCACGGCGGCTTTGTCTTGGAGGTGATAAGGTGCTATAATCTTGGACAATGTTCGGAGGAGGGACCGAGGGTGAAAGGTAGAAATGGCTTGGCTTTTCTTATAACGCTGGCGATTGCAGGTATGGTGGCCGCTTCTCAGGTTTGGGAAGGGCCATCCCATTCCAAGCTTTTGACAACTCCTACCTTTACTCCTACCCCAACCGCTACTTCTACCCCCACTCCAACCCCAAGCCTTACTCCTACTTTAGCCCCCACCGCAACCCCCTCCCCTACGCCCACTTTGACTCCAACTCCTTTCGCTTTGCCTCAAGCTAAGATTTTGGCCCCGGCACATTTGTGGCTCTCAAGGCCTATCTCGCTAAAGGAAGGGGGATGGGTGAATTTATTGTACCCCTACGGGACTACCGGAGGAGGGGAGTATCTCATCCACCACGGGATTGATATGGCCGGAAACCCAGATACAAGGGTCCTGGCCGCAGGCGATGGAGAAGTTGTCGCCGCCGGGGACGATAGCCAGGTCGCTTACGGCCCCACTACCGATTTCTACGGCAATTTGGTCATTGTGAAGCTTGACCAGGATTATAAAGGCCAACCGGTGTATTACCTCTACGGCCACCTTTCCAAGGTCCTGGTAGAACCGGGGCAGAAGGTTAAAAGAGGGGAAACAGTTGGGTTCGTGGGGAAAAGCGGCATCGCCCTCGGATATCACCTTCACTTTGAGGTGCGAGTTGGAGAAAATTCTTACGCTTCTACCCGGAACCCCCTACTTTGGATGGAGCCTCTCCCAAGGCGAGGCATAGTGGCCGGAAGAATCTTGGATGCGCAGGGGAAATTCCCTCCAGAAGTGTTGGTAATCCTTGAAGGGAAAGAGAGGTGGGAGAGCTGGACTTACCGACTCGGGCAGGGGATAAATTCCGATGATGAGCTTGGGGAGAATTTTGTCTTCGGGGATGTGGAGCCAGGGGAGTATGTGCTGGAAGTGAAGGTTGGACCGCACATTTACAAGCGGAAGGTGGTAGTAGAGCCAGGCAAGATTTCCTTCGTGGAAATTAAGGCCATAGATTAGCCGGCCGAACTCCAAAGTATTTTTCGGCTAAGGAGTGGATGTAGCCAGTTTTGCGGAGGTGGAAGAGGGCTTCGTTTATCTTTCCCAAAAGGGCTTTGTTTTTTATGTTGACTACGGCCACATAGGGGGTGCTGACTAAAGCCGGAGCGATGACTTTTACCCCTCCTTCCCGCCCCCAGTAAGAGTAAGCGGATACAGCATCGGCAAGGCAAGCATCGGCTTGGCCTTCTTTTACTGCCCGCAGGGCCTCTTCTACCGTCGGATAAGGCTTTATTTCCAGTTCACCCAGTTTTATCTTAAGCCGTCGTGCTTCTACGTCACCGGTTGACCCCCATTCCACCGCCACTTTCTTCCCTTTCAGGTCATCAGGGGAGTGAATGTTCTCCTCCCCCTCTTTCACTACCAGCATAAGGCCGGCTTCAAAGTAGGAGATGGAGAAGGCTACATCCTGCGTAAGAAGGGGGTCATAGGGCAAAGCGGAGATTGCTACATCGCATTTTCGGCCCTTTACGGCATCGTATAAACCGTCAAAGCCAACTGTCAGTATCTCTACCTTGAGGCCTAAGTAATCCCCGATGGCTTTAGCCATTTCCACATCAAATCCGCGGAGCTCGCCTGTGGCCTCATCGGTATACTCAAAGGGTGGGTAGCTTGGGTCAAGGCATACGGCTATAGAGCCGCGCTTGAGGATTTCCTCCCAAGTGCTGTCTTTCCGGAAAAGTAGGAGGTAAACGGTAAGCCCCAGGAGCACAAGGGGGAGAGGCAGTAGTTTAAGGTAATTTTTCCTGAGCCAGCTCACCGCGGGCATATCTTTGCACCTCAAAATAGATGGGTTTAGGGGTAAAGTCCACGGCTACGAAGGTGAAGTAATCCTGGTAGGTATGTGTAGCCCAAGGGTAGCGGAAGGCCCAGAGGCAAACGGCCTGGCACCATTCCCACTCCTTGAGGGCAATCTCGTAAGCTCTTATGGTGTATTCCACCCTTTGGGCAGGCCGAACGGCTTTGCTCCAGCGGGGGTGGTCGTTCCACCCCCCTTCGGTTATGATAATGGGCTTTTGGGCATCACCGTTCTCCTCCATTATCCGACGCAACAGCTCAACCCGCCGGAAATTAACCTTGTCCGGAGCAGGTGGGTCGTCGGGCGGAAAAGTCCAGCCGTAGGAGTGGACGGCGAGGATATCAAAGTAATCCTTCGCCCCAGCCCGATACATACCCCTCAGGAAATCCAAATCGTTCATCCCCCATGGGTCACCAGGAGGGGCAAGTGTAGGGGCTAATGCTCCGGCCAGGACTTGGACTTCGGGGTCGGCCTCTTTGGCCCGGCGATAAGCTACTTTCAGAAGTTCGGTGTAGGCCTCTGGGTCCACAGGCCTGTATCCCCACTCTAAAGCTATGTTCGGCTCGTTCCAGATGATTATGTAGCGGATTTTCCCCCGGTAGTGCTCGACGAAGGCGTAAACGAAATCCCCAAAGTCATCGTAGTGCTCTGGGTCCAGGTAAGACACGACGGAATCCTTCGGGCGGGCCCATTTGGGCACAAAGCCCAGCCTGGCTATGACCGTAAGGCCTTGGTTTAAAGCGTGTTTGACTACGATATCGGGGTGAGTCCAGTTGTAAACGCCTTTCTTAGGTTCATAGTAGCCCCAGGGGAAGTATTCCACAATCCATGGTGCTCCCATCTCCCGGACCATTTGGAGGGTCCGTTTTATCTTCCATTCCTCAACTTCGTCGGTGAGGCGGGTGTGGACTCCAATCTTGGGGTTTATGGTGACGACTTTCTGAGGGGGGCCGAGGGTGACAATTATGGGGGCAGGCCTTGTAACAACCCACAAGATTATGAGAAGGATAAGGCCACGCCAAAGGAGAGGCTTCTTCAGCCTCTTACTTATACCGGTAAACAATTCGGCCCCTCGTAAGGTCGTAGGGTGAGAGCTCAACCTTTACCCTGTCGCCCACCAATACGTGGATGTAATACATGCGCATTTTGCCTGAGACGTGGGCCAGGACCTCGTGGCCGGTGTCAAGCTTGACTTTGAACATGGCATTGGGAAGGGCCTGGATTACGGTCCCGTCCACTTCCAGGACTTCTTTCTTCTTCTTAGGCTCCTCTTTCTTAGGGCTCATCGGTTTCCCCTCCTTTCGCAGGCACGTAAGCTTTTAGGTCCTCATCGTAATAGACGTATCCTCTTTCCTCCAGCGTCTCCAGAAGGCGAGCAGCTTTCGGATAACCAAGGTGCAGTTTGCGCTGGAGGAGGGAGACGGATATGCGCTTGTAGGAGGCAAGGACTCCCAACGCTTCCGTTATGAGCTCCTCTTCTTCACCCTTGGGAACCTCCTTCCCCCAAGGGGCGGATGGAGGAACTTCAAACGGCCTCCTTGCCCGCCAAAATTCAACTACTTTCCTCACTTCTTCCTTGGACACATAACACCCTTGCACCCTTATCGGGTAAGGTTGATCTGGGGGGAGGAAGAGCATGTCCCCTTTGCCCAGGAGGCGCTCAGCCCCGGCCATGTCCAAGATTACCCTGGAATCTACCTGGCTTGTGACCAGGAAACTTATCCGGGCCGGGAAGTTAGCCTTTATCAGGCCGGTTATAACGTCCACACTCGGCCTCTGAGTGCTCAAGATTATGTGTATTCCGGTGGCCCGGCTGAGCTGGGCCAGGCGTATGAGCATCCCTTCTATTTCATCACCGGCAGCAAGCATCAAGTCCGCCAGCTCATCTACGATGAGGACTATCCAAGGCATTGGCTCCGCTGGATTGCTGGCGTTGTATTCTTCAATGTTCCTGGTCCCGCTTTGAGCAAATTTCTCATACCTGGCTTCCATTTCCCTCAATAGCCAGTTTAAGGCTTTTACGGCCTCTTCTACTTCTACGATTACCGGGCCTATGAGGTGGGGTAGGCCATTGAAGTGCACGAGCTCAACTCGCTTTGGGTCTATGAGGATTAAGCGGAGTTTCTCAGGCGGGTGCTGGGTTACAAGGCAGGTTACGATGGAATTGATGCATATGCTTTTCCCGGAGCCGGTAGCTCCGGCGATAAGGAGGTGGGGCATGGAAGCCAGGTCGGCTATCACAGGTGCCCCCGATACCCCTTTCCCTAAAGCCAGTTTGAGGGGGGCCTTTGCCTGGCGGAATTCTTTGCTTTCCATTACCTCACGCAGGGTGACCAAGGCCGGCTTCTTGTTGGGGACTTCTATCCCGATGTAAGGGCGGCCGGGGACGGGGGCTTCAATGCGTATGGGGGATGCGGATAGGGCCAGGGCTATATCATCGGCCAGGGCGGCTATTTGGGCAACCCTGACTTTAGTCCGCTGGATTTTCCCGTCCCTCCCAACCTTTTCCACAAAGCCCGGCTCAATCCCAAACTGGGTCACTACGGGGCCAGGATTTATAGCCACAACTTTGGCCGGGATGTTGAACCCAGCTAAAGTTCTTTCCAAAAGCTGGGCCGTCTTTTGCAGGTCCAGGTCCTCTGTTTTCTTCGGTTTGGGTGGGCGGAACAAGTCCATGGGTGGCAGGTCTTTCGGGGTCTTTGTGGGTATGGGGGCGGGCTGGGGTTTCTGGGGTTTGGGTGGAGGGGATTTCGGTTGAGGCTTAGGGGCCGGAGGTTGAGGAGCAGGCGCTTTGGCCGGGGAGCTTACCAGGCTTCCCCCCAAGAAAGTTAAAGCCAGGAGGGCTAAAGCGCTTCCGGCCTTGCCCATTAAGGAGGCAAAAGATGAAGAAATAGCCCATCCCACATACCCTCCCCCTCCCCCGGAATAGGCTAAACTCAGGGGGTCGGGAGTGGGCCAGAGTAGGTGCAAAAGGGCCAAGAGGGAGAAGAAGCAGAGCTCAAGGCCAGCCAATAGCTTCCAAGGCGGCTCCTTCTTCCGCAGCGACCATCCCAAAAAGCAGAGGAGGAGGGAGGCCGGGAAAGACCCCAGCCCAAAAAGCAGCCGCCACCACCTCCCAAACCATCCAGTTACTATTCCACCTTCCCAGGGCAGAATCCCTATGAAGGTCAGGACCCCTATAGCCACCAGAGTGTAAGGGCCCGCCCGCTTTAGTCTCCTAAGCTTCTCCCTCCAGTTCATTTCTTTTTCTTCAAGATGGAATGCGGCACCCTCCTGGTGCTCAGGCTGAGCTTACGGCTTTCCTCATCAACTTCCAAGACCATAGCCAAAACTTCGTCCCCTTCTTCTACAACATTGCGGGGGTGCATGAAGTTGCCTTCGGCTAACTCGGAGATGTGGATTAGGCCCTCAAGCCCCTTTTCAACTTCCACAAATACCCCAAAATCCACGACATTGGTCACCCTTCCCCTTACGATTTGCCCCACTTTGTACCTTTCCTCAACCCCAATCCAGGGGTTAGGCTGGAGCTGCTTTATGCTCAGGGCAATCTTCCTCTCGTGGGGGACTACATCCAAGACCAAAACCTCCACTTCCTGGCCGGGGCTAAGGACCTGGGAAGGGTGTTCAATCCTGCTCCAGGAGATTTCCGAGATGTGGACCAAGCCTTCCAGTCCGCCGAGCTCCACAAAAGCCCCGAACGGCCTCAGGGTCGTAACAATGCCTCTGAGGACCTGGCCCGGCCGGATTTTCTGCCAGAATTCTTCCCCCTTATCCTGCAAGATAGCCTCCCTTTCCGATAGGACGAGCCTATTGCGAGTGCGGTCTAATTCAACAATCTTGAGCCTGAGTTTTTCCCCAACGCACCGAGCCAGGAAAGAAAGCCTGTCTTTGGGGCATAGGCCGTAGGGGACAAAGGAGACTTGGGATAGCGGGACAAAGCCTTTTATGCTGTTGAATTGGACGACGAAGCCGCCGCGGTTATAGCCTATGATCGGGAGCTCCAGGATAGCCCCGGTTCGGAACAGGCGCTCCACTTCTTCCCAATCGGCGGAAGACATTTCCCCCTGGAAATGGGGTTCGGAAATTACAGCCTCATCCATCATGTTTTCCATTGCCATAGGCTTCCCTCCGTTCCATTTCGGCCAAGATTTTTGAGACCTGCTCAATTGCTATCCTCTGCTTTCGGTAAAGGTCCGATTCGCTTATTGACAAGCGTTCGGCCACTTCGCGTGGGCGCTTACCTTGGAGGAAGCGCATTTCCAGGATGTTGTAAAGCATCCATTCCAGAGAACCCGAGGGGTGTTTGCCCTCAGGCTTCAAGGCCTCAATAGCTTCTTTGAGGACTGCCCTCAGCGCCTTTACGGGGTTGCCTTCGTGCTCAGCCAGGGCCTTCTCCACAACTTTGAGCTTGAGCAGAGGGCTTTGGGCAAGCTTGTGGCCGGCCCAATAATTGCTTAAGGCCTCTTTAATCCACTGCTGATATTCGGGGCTAGCCAGCTCCAGGATGGCTTCCGCTCCCTCCAGGGGCATGGAATAAAGGGAGCTCTGCCACTTCCTTATGCTTTCCACATCGGGGATTATGTGCTGGAGGGCCTCAAAGACCTTCTGCTGAAGGACCCTATCTTCAAGAGCCCTGGCAATCCTTCGGACCAGGGTATTGAAAACTTCCAGCTCCTCGGAGGAGAACTCGGCTTCAGGGGGAGGGGCCTCTAAAGCCAAAAGGCCTATTTCCTCTTCGTTCAGCTTTATGGGTATGACCCAGAAGCCAAGGTCGTAAATATTGAGGTCCTCGGCTAAATTGACTCTGGGCGCTTTCTCCAGGGAAGCTGGGAGGGAATTGAGGGCCTTGCTAACCGCAGAAAGCGGCCCACAATGAGCCTCCACGGTCTTGCCTTGGAAAGTTACAAATCCCCACCGCACTCTGAGCAGCTCGCACAACGCCACCAGAATGCTCTCCAAGAACTGCTGTAAGTCGGTCGTGGTCAGAAGCCTCTTGTCCAATTCCTGAATCCAAGTGACCTCATCCCGGTCGCGGCTGTAGATGAGGCGGTCAATGAATGGTTTGGCCTTGTTTATGAGGATTTGAAGGAAGACTATGGTCATGACCACGGCGAAGATGGTGACGGTTTCGCCGGGCAGGCCGAGGAAGCTATCAACTCCGGATAGAAGCAAGATTACTCCTATGACGCATATGCCGACGAAAGGCCCACGCAGGAGGTAGTGGATGAGCTGGTGCTTGATTATTCGGTCGGGGGCGAGGGCGCCGTAATAAGCGACTACGTAGGCCATGACCGTAAGCATTAGAGCCACCATTACGTTGCCCACTATGGAGAGGAAAAGGACCAGTGGTGGGGTTAAAAGGTTGGCAGTTCGGGAGAGGAGCAAGTAGGGGAAAACTCCTATCCCAGGCCCGATGAATGCCCCCAAGAGGTAGGAAAGGCGCCGGCGGGATGTGGAGGTAAAGGCCTTCTGCCTCGCCTTGTAGAGGATGAACAGGCTGGAAAGGCAGGAGAGGAAGAAGAAAGCGGTGAAAATGGGGAAGAGCGGGCCAGGAGTGAGGTAAACGAGCCCACCATGGTAACGGCCATCGTAAACTAAGAGGTCAGTCTTCAGGGCTATTAGGAAGAAAAGGAGGCTTAGGATGTACAGAACCCAGGAAATCCACCTCCGCCAGAGGGAGAAAGAGCCCGAAGCCCTCAAGATGGCATCGGCGAAGTGGAAATAAGCGGCGGGGATGAAGGAAATGCCCAGCCATTGGAAACGCAACCAGGAGAAAGCCGTGTTTAGCTCCTTAACGTTGGGGATGACAAGGTCACCACTGTAGGTGGCGATAACGAAGGCCATCATCGCGCAGAAAGCCCTGGCTACAGGGTTAGAGAAATTGGTGGAAGCCATGTAGGCCAGGAGGGAAAAGGCAATTAGCACAATCCCGGACGAAAGGATGAAGTTAATCTGCGTTAGAAATTTCATGCCAAACATTTCTACCCTTTTCGTCTCAGGCCAAAAATGCTGAGTGCTAAGGCTAAGGCAGAGCTCACAAATGGCAAGCTTTTTACGATGGCTTTGCCTCCTTCGCCACCTACGAGGATAGCAATCACGGCGCAGGCTATGTATCCGGCCAGGCCGGCAATAGTGACCAGAAGTAGTCTCCTCAATCTGATTCTAAGCCGAGCCTCTCTAATCTGGCTAATCGCCCCGGCCAAGATTATACCGGCCACAGCGCCAGTGAAATGCAAAGGCGTAGGCCCGGAGGCCGGAGCAGGCGTAGGGGTGGGAGTAGGTGAAGGGGTCGGTGTAGGCGTAGGGGTTGGAACAGGGGTGAAGGTCGGGGTTGGAGGAGGGACTACAGTGGCTAAGATGGCCGGCTGGTTTTCCTGGACGGTCACCACAATCTTGGTGGACTTGGTAGCCGAAAGGCTTGAGGCCGTTATTTCCAACTGGCCTGTTCGCTCCAAGGTTAAGGAAACTTCGGCTATGCCGTTTACGGTGGTAACTTCCCGGCGGGGAAGCTCCAGGGATTCGGCAGGATAGAAGAGCCTGAACACAACCGGTGTGCCATCGGGCACAGGGTAACCGTTGCGGT
>JAPWUT010000244.1 GCA_028275425.1 Anaerolineae bacterium
CCTCATTGAGAGAAGGGAAATAGGCGGAAACTGCACCAATAGGGCCTGCATCCCCGTAGAAGCCCTCCAAACCACAGCCCGCCTACTGGCTCAAATCCGCAAAGCTCAGGAACATGGAATCTCCTTCAAAGAAATGACCTTTGACCTGGCTACCGCTGTGGCCCGCAAAAATCAAGTTGTGGAAGGAATACGCATGGGAATAGAAGGGCTCCTGGCCGGGAACGGGGTGGAGGTAATAAAAGGCAATGCTAAGCTTTCTGGCCCCCAATCCGTGGAAATAAACGGGAAGACCATAGCAGGAGATGCCATCGTCATCGCTACCGGATTTGAATTCACCAAGCCCCCAATTGACGGCATCAACGAAGAAGGAGTAATCACTCCTGAAGAAGCCCTCAACCTGAGCCAGGTTCCCAATCGCCTCCTCATACTGGGAAGCGAGCCTCCTCAAATTGCTTTGGCTTCAATTTTCAGCGCTTTCGGAAGCAATGTCACCATTGTGGAAAAAGAGAGGAGGGTCCTGCCGGGCGAGGATGACGAAATACGCCAAAGGGTCGGAGGAGCACTGCGGGAAGAGGGGATTGAAATCTTGGTGGAAGCCATGGTCCAATCCATTAGGCGCAGAGGAGCAGAGCTGGCTGTCAGGATAATTGACCGGAAAGGGGAGAGGGAGCTTTTAGTGGATAAAGTTTTGGTAGCCGAACGCAGCCCCGCCCTTGGCGGCTTGGGTCTGGAAAAAGCCGGGGTAAAAGTTGAAAGAGGGACAATCGCGGTAGATGAGAGGATGAGGAGCTCCTGCCCTACCATCTACGCTGTAGGCGATGCTGCAGGTGGACGCTTCTCCTACGAAGCTACGGCTGGGGGAATCGTTGCCGCCGAAAACATCATGGGCCTGGATAGCTCCTTGGACAAACGCTTAATCCCCCACTGCATCTACGGCCGGCCCGAAGCTGCTTCGGTGGGGATGACTCAGGAAGAGGCCGAGAAAGCCGGCTATCAAGTAAAGGTAAGCGTCATCCCCTTGGCTCTGAACGCCAGAGCTATGGCTATGGGCGAGACTGCCGGCTCCGTGAAGATAATTGCTGAGGCTACTTACGGGAAAGTCTTAGGGGTCCACATCGTTGGCCCATGGGCTACAGAGCTAATTGACCAAGCAGTTCTGGCCATAAAGCTGGAAGCTTTGGCTGATGACTTGGCTGAGGCTGTCGCCGGCCACCCTTGCCTTACCGAAAGCCGTCAAGAAGCGGCACGAGACCTTCTGGGCAAAGCCCTTTATATCCCCAAATGGTGAAGGGAAGACTGGCAATCCTGAGGCTCGGCAACATGGAAGAACGCCGAGCCCTTGATTTTACACAACACATGGCTGAAGCCCCCTATTTTGGTTTGGTTGACGGCTTTCTCATCCTCAATTCACACCCCGAAGCCAGAAGCTACATCGTCCTTTCCCAACCTGACCAAAAGCCCATCATTCAGGAGCTTGGGCCAATCCCGGAAGCCGAAGCCGTGGAAGCAGCCCGCCAGTTTGGTTTTGAAGTAACCTGGGGGCTAAGAGAAGCCCCGTGGCTTAAAGCCAAAGCCCCTCAAGGGGAAAAAGTGGAGGAACTTCTCTCCCTCGTTGAGTCCCTCAAACTCCACACCGTATGCCAAGAAGCCCTGTGCCCTAACATAGCTGAATGTTGGGGAAGAGGCACTGCCACATTCATGATTCTCGGGGACACCTGCACCCGAAACTGCCGCTTTTGCTCAGTGAAAGCGGGGAAACCCCTACCACCTGACCCCCAAGAGCCCGAGAGGGTGGCCGAAGCGGCCCGGAAACTTGGGCTGAACCACGTAGTCATCACCTCAGTGACGAGGGATGACTTGCCCGACGGAGGAGCCAGCCAGTTCGTTGAAACGATAAAAGCAGTTCGTAGCAGCCTACCAAAGGCCAAAGTTGAAGTGCTCATCCCCGACTTTGCCGGCTCATTGAAAGCGCTGGGCAAAGTCTTAGAGGCAAAGCCCGACGTCTTAAACCACAATGTGGAGACAGTCCCAAGGCTTTATCCTTTAGTCCGCCCCAAAGCCGATTACCGGCGTTCCCTTGGCATTTTATCCTTGGCAGCGCAAGCCGGCTTGACCACCAAATCGGGGTTGATGTTGGGGCTGGGTGAAACCAGGGGGGAAGTGCTGGAAGTAATGGCGGAACTGCGCCGTGCTGGCTGCCAAATCCTGACCATAGGCCAATACCTTCAGCCGACCCCCAAGCAACTCCCTGTGGCTGAATACATTCATCCTCTGGAGTTTGAGTGGTACAGCAAGGTTGGGAAAGAGCTGGGCTTTAAGGCGGTAATAGCCGGCCCTTTAGTTCGCAGCTCTTACTACAAAGGCCTTTGAGGGGAAACTCCGATGCGCAGCAAGCTCTTGGTTGGCTTAGGCTTAACGGCTATGGGGATTCTGGCCTTTATCGCTTCAAACGTTTACGTTACCGGCATGATTGACAAAGCTCAGCCCGCTGACGCCATTGTAGTTTTAGGGGCGCAACCGGGTCCAAACTTGGAAGCTCGCATCCGCCACGGAGTTTACCTCTACCGGAAGGGCTTAGCTCCCTACCTGGTCTGTGCTGGAGGCTACAGCCATAATCCAACCTCTGCCTCAGCCATAGCCAGGCAAAAAGCCATAGAATTTGGCGTTCCCCCCGAAAACGTGCTGGTAGCCGATGGGGCAATGACTACGAGGGAAGAGGCGCGCACCGTCAAAGCTCTGGCCGAACTGAAAGGCTGGAATAGCGTGATTGTAGTAAGCCATCCGTTGCATCTCTTCAGAGCAAGCCTCCTTTTCCGAAGAGCCGGCCTCACCGTCTACACAAGCCCTACCAACACCGATTTTGACCTTATCCCTTGGGAAGAAAGGATTTACCTGACCCTGCGTGAGACCTTACTTGTTATAGGGTCCTTGATAGAAGACAGCGGTTTTGTGCCCCGCTCCTTAGCTCTTTGGCTGCAAAAACACAGGATTTGGCGTTAAGCTCACCCCAAGGAGGTAGCCGTGCTCATCGTGAGAAGCATAGGTCCGGTAAAAGTTTTCAAAATGGGCAGGGATTTGTTACCTGGAAAGGCCTACTATTTCACCGCTGCTTACTTAGTGGATGGC
>JAPWUT010000245.1 GCA_028275425.1 Anaerolineae bacterium
AACGGGGGTCCAGGGGGGCTATGCCCCCATGGCGGGGGTTTGGGGGGTGTCCCCCCACAAAACTAAAAGAGGGGGCGAGTAGCCAGCATTAGCAACCCCGCCACGAGTGGGGCCCAGAATCCAGGCGAACCCTAAGCAAACGAGGGTGGGCAATTGGGGGGTCCAGGGGGCCGTAGGCCCCCTGGCAGGGGGTTTGGGGGATGTGCCCCCACAACAAAAAAGAGGGAGCGAGCAGCCTACATTAGCAACCCAGCCATGAGTGGGACCCAACACGCCAGCAAACCCTAAGCCAACGGGGGCGGGGATAATTTTGAAACACACCCTTGGCAACTCTTGCCTTTAACGCCTATCGGGTTTATATTTAAAACGGAGGAGGAAATGCTTCGCATCCTTATAGCCGACGACGAAGCCATAATAAGACTTGGCCTCAAAAAAATCCTGGAAGAAGCCGGCCACAAAGTCGTAGCCTCGGCCGCCGACGGGAAAGAGGCCCTGGAGCTGGCCCGCTCTACCTCCCCAGATTTGGCTATACTGGATATAAAGATGCCGGAAATGGATGGCCTGGAAGTAGCTGAAATCCTCCGCAAAGTAAACCCCATGCCAGTGATAATCCTGACCGCTTACGGTGATAGAGAGTTGGTGGATAAAGCCAGGGAAGCCGAAGCCATGGCTTACCTGGTAAAACCGGTGAAAGAAGCCGAGCTACTGGCAACACTGGAAATCGCCGTGAAACGCTTTGAAGAGTGGGAAAGGCTCCGCCGAGAGAAAGAGGACTTGGAAGAAGCCTTAAGAACCAGGGAAATAGTGGAGAAAGCCAAACGCCTCCTAATGGAAAAAGAGGGGCTGAGGGAAACCGAGGCCTTCCTGTTCATCCACCGGCTCAGCCGTGACTCCCGCCATCCCATGAAAGAAATCGCTCAAGAGATAATTGAACGGTATGGCGATTAGCTTCTACGTTCACATCCCTTTCTGCCGTAAGAAGTGCTATTACTGCGATTTCAACTCCTACGCCGGCCTTGAGGGGCTTTTCCAGCCCTACATAGAAGCAATGGCCAGGGAAATCTCCTACCTGGCTCAGTTCCCGGAGCCGGAGGCAGGGGAGACCCTCTACTTTGGAGGTGGAACTCCCTCGCTTCTGTCTCCAGAGCTTATCGGGAGAGTGATTGAAAGCATAAAGGAGAACTTCGGCCTTCTATGCGACGCCGAAATCACGCTTGAGGCTAACCCCGGGACTGTAGCCAGGTCCTCTTTAGAAGCGCTACTTAGCATGGGAGTGAACCGCCTCAGCTTGGGAGCCCAAAGCTTTCACGAAGATGAACTTGCCCTTCTGGGGCGAATCCACAACTCTGAAGAGATAAAGAAGGCTTTCCAAGAGGCCAGGGAAGCCGGCTTCAGCAATGTAAACCTGGACTTTATCTATGGCATACCTTTCCAGAGCCTGGAGAAATGGCGCATAACTTTGGAAAAGGCGCTGGAACTTGCCCCTGAGCACCTGTCCCTTTATGCCCTGACCCTTGAGGAAGGCACTTCGCTGGCTCAGAAGGTGGCCTTAGGGGAAATCCCCCGCCCCGATGAAGACCTCGCCGCTGATATGTATTGCCTGGCGGAGGAAATGCTTGAGAAAGCAGGCTACGAACACTACGAGATATCCAACTGGGCCAAGCCTGGCTTTGCCTGTCGGCACAACCTACGTTACTGGCTCAACTTGCCATACTTGGGCTTTGGCGCCGGGGCCCACTCCTTCCGTTGGGGGATGCGCTGGCACAATATCTTAGAGCCGAGGGAATACATCCGCATCCTTTCATCCCCGGAAATTAGAGGCTTCCCCTCCCCAGTGGCTTGCGAGGTAGAAACCATAACGCTGCCTGTGGAAATGGCTGAGACGGTAATCCTCGGCCTGAGGCTGGTGAAAGAAGGGCTGAGCTTTGAGGAATTTCGGCGCCGGTTCGGGCGGGATTTCTGGGAAATTTACGGTCCTCAGGCGGAAGAGCTTTTGGAGCTGGGGCTTTTGGAGAGGAGCGAAAGGGGGATTCGCTTAAGCCCCCGTGGAAGGCTTCTGGGGAACGAAGTTTTCCAAAGGTTCATTTAAGTCAAGCTGGGTTAGCCGCAAAGACCTAAAAGCTGGTCTGGCCATAAACGATTGCAAATAATGACAAAAAGTTCGCAAAGAATTAAAAACTTTGCGCTCTTGGCGTTCTTTGCGGTTCAGAAAAAATAAGCGCAAAAGGCTGGCTTCAGTTGGCGTGAAAGGCTTTTGCGGTTTGCCTTAAAGGGCATTCTGTGCTATACTTTGCTTGAAAATTGAATACTGAGGTCGCTGGGGGAGCTCGGGTGAGCCGGGCTGAGAGGGCGGACATCCTTTAAAAGGCCTCCGCCGACCCCGGGAACCTGATCTGGGTAATGCCAGCGTAGGGAAGCGACGGTTTAAAAGGACCGCAAGTCTTCCAGGCTGGCGGTCCTTTTTGATTCCCTAAAAGGAGGTGCAAAATGTCCCCCCTTAAAATTCAAAGGCCACCAGAGTGGGGTATTGAGCCGGTCCCACCTACCCACAGGATAATGGGTTTCATTGATTACTTCGCCCTCTGGTCAAGCTTGGGAGTGGGACTTTTGGTCTTCCTGGCAGGCTCGCTTTTGGTCCCAGGCCTTGGGCTTAAGCAGGCTTTCCTCGCTATCCTGCTGGGAACGGTCGTGGGGAACATCCTTCTGGCTTTGGCTGGCTACGTGGGTAGCAGGGAGGCAATACCTACCATGGTGCTCCTGCGGCCGGTCTTGGGTATAAGAGGCTCCTATATCCCCACTCTCCTCAATATCCTCCAGCTCATAGGCTGGGGAGCATTTGAGGTCATAATTATGGCCCAGGCCGCCTCCCAGATTTCCCAGAAGCTCTTCGGCTTCTCCGCTTTCGTCCCCTGGGTTGCCTTCTTCTCCATCTGGTGCACTCTCATGGCCATAGGCGGCCCGCTGATGGTGGTAAGGGATTGGATTGAGAAGTTCGCCATCTGGCTTGTCTACGGGATAACGATTTACCTAACTTGGTACCTCTTCAGCCACTACGATATCCCAGCCCTTTGGCGCAAACCCGGCACGGGAGAGCTTCCTT
>JAPWUT010000024.1 GCA_028275425.1 Anaerolineae bacterium
GCCAATGAGTATTTGAACGTGGAGAGGCGCAAACTTTCCAAAAGCCGCCGCTGGGTGATAGAAATCCCCGATTTCCTCTCTCGCTATGACCCCGATCCCCTCCGTTACACCTTGACCATAAACGCTCCCGAGACCAGCGATGCTGATTTCACTTGGGAGGAATTCCTCCGCCGCAACAATAATGAACTTGTAGCCACATGGGGCAACCTTTGCTACCGCCTTTTGGTCTTCGCCAACCGCTATTTTGGAAGCCGGGTCCCAGAGCCAGGGGAACTCGGTGCCAGGGAGCAGGAGGTCCTCAAAACCATTGAGGAAGGCTTCCAAAAAGTGGGCCAACTGCTGGATGCTTGCAAGTTCAGGGCCGCTTTAACCGAAACCATGGGCCTGGCTCAGATGGTGAACCGCTACTTGAACGAAAAAGAACCTTGGAAATTGGTAAAAGAAGAGCCGGCTTCCGCTGCTCCCGTGATTTACACCGGGCTTAAAGCCGTGGATTCCCTCAAAGTCCTATTCTATCCCTTCATCCCATTCTCCAGCCAGGAAATACACCGGATGCTGGGCTATCAGGATGATATTTTGGGCAGGCAGTATGTGGAGGTAGTGCGGGAGGAGCGCAAGTCCCACCTTGTCCTCCGATATGACTTCAGCGATGTGAAAATTCGGTGGGAACCGGGGCTTCTCAAGCCGGGCCAGCCCATTGGCGAACCTCGCATTCCCTTCAAGAAGCTTGATGAGAAAATAGTGGAAGAAGAAGTCCGAAGGATGCTGGCTTTGGCCGGTGAGACAGCTTAAGCCAACCATTTGCCTCATAATCTTGGCAGCCTTTGCCCTCAGGCTTCTACCTGTTAGGTGGCATTCTTTCCACCCGGATGAAGCTCTGTATTCATGGTGGGCCCTTCAAATTGCCAGCGGTGATGACCCCTTTTTGCTTTCGGCTTGGGTGGATAAGCCTCCGGTCTTCCTTTACATATTGGCCCTTGCCTTCAGGCTCTTCGGCATCTCCGAATTCTCCGCCCGCTTTCCCGGAATCTTTGCCGGGACTCTATCCGTAGTGCTTATCTGGGCCTGGCTCAGAAGCGCTTACGGCGAGAAAATCGCCCTCGTCGGTGTCTCCCTCCTCTCTTTCCTCCCTTTGCCGGTGCTATTTTCCCCCACTGCTCTTACGGACCCATGGCTTTGCCTGTTCATAGTAGCATCTTTGTGGATGGCTTGCTCTGAATGTAGGCCCTCTCTCAAAGCTTTCCTGGCTGGTTTTAGTGCGGGCCTGGCGGTAGGGACAAAGCAACAGGGCCTTCTGTTTGCCCCCTTCTCCTTGCTCCTCACCTCTCAGCGCAAAAAAGTTGGCCTACCGCGCTTCTTCTGGTTCCTTGGCTTCCTCGTCCCTTTTGCAGTTGTGGAGTGGTGGGACGTGCTCCGGTGGGCAGGCCGGCCAAGTTTTTGGGAACGCAGCCTTGTCACTTACGGAGGGCTTGGCCTTATCCATTGGCCAGAACTTAGCCCAAGGCTCCTTAAATGGCTTGAACTCTTAAGCTGGACCGCAGGCGGTCCCATCCCAGCTTCAATCCTAACGGTCTTTTTCCTCCTCACGCTCCGGCGCAAATCTTACCCTGCTCCCCCTGACCAAGCGCCTCTATGGTTTTTGGCCTTTTGGTTTACCGTGCACTGGCTCTTAAACATCCAGCCTTGGGACCGATACATCCTCATGGTCGTTCCTTTCTTAGTAGCGATTTGGGCTTATGGGCTTGCCGGTGTCGGCTCTCAACGATGGAAATTAGTGGCTACCGTGGCTATTTTAGCCCCCGGCTTGCTTGCCCTAAGGCCGGATGGCCTACCCGCTGGGAGCAATTACGGCCTTTACGATGGGGTGGAAGAGCTGATGCACTACCTTCAGGTGGAAGCCAAGCCTGGGGCCATCATCTACCACTCTCACCTTGGATGGCACCTAAATTTCTACCTCTTCTCGCTTCCGGTTGAAGCTCGCTGGTATCCGTCCCCTGCGGAACTTTTGAAGGACCTGAGGCTTAGAAGCGCGGGGGATAAACTCATAGCCTTTGCCCCCTTTGAAGACGACGAGCCTGTACTTCAAGCCCTTAGGCTGAACGGCTATTGTGCCGAGAAACTGGCAGAATTCCCCCACCCCCCACGAGGAACTTTCAGGGTTTACGGGATAGAGAACTGCTCGCTAATCTCTCCATGCGTTGGACTAAAAAGAGCCGGGGGTGTGTCCCAGAGTTGTAAATCCCCATGACCCACCCTCGTTGGCCCGAGGGCATGCCAGCGCTTTTGGTCCCACTTGTGGCAAGTTTGAGCCCGTGTCCGATTGTTGGAGGTTGCCTCGCCGTTAAATTACGCGCCCAAGCTCCGGCGAAGGGTTTCCGCTGTAAAGCGGGCTAAATCCCGGAATAGGGGTTCGGCATGTGCCTCTTGCTCTTCTTGAGGGAGCTGAAGGTGCTCCTCTACCCGGCTGGCCATTTCTTCCAGTGTGTGGGGATCGGCCCAGGAAGCAAGCAGTGTGAAGAGCTGACGGTGGGCTCCCTTGCGGGCCATCGCTTCCAGGCCATCCAGTATCTGGCGGTGAGGAGTGCCCTCCCAGATGGGTAAAATCATGGCTTCCCGCAGCCAGCGTTCCACCGGATATTCCCCTAAAACCCCCATCCCACCATGGACTTCCATCGCCCACTTCGCCGTCTGCACCGCTTGCTCTGCAGTCCAGTATTTGGCAAGGTGGGTAAGCAGGCGGAAGAGGTGGTAGCGCTCCGAGTAAGGAGGCCGTTCCAGCCAGGCTTCCTCCAGCAGGCGGACTGTGGTCCAGGCCAGGGCAAAAGCCGCTTGCAACTCTTGGATGCGCTCGGCAAATTGGTGGCGCATTAGCGGATGCTGGCCGATTGGGCGCCCAAAGGCTATGCGCTGCTCGGCGAAGGCCATAGCTTCGGCAATGGCGCGCTGCATGAGGGCGACGCTTCCTACGCTGTTGGCTACTCTGGAAACGTTGAGGACTTCCAAGATTTGGTAGATTCCAGTCTCCGGGCGGCCCAATAGGTAGGCTTCGCTGTCCCGTAACTCAACCTCAGCGGTAGGCACCGAACGAGTGCCAATCTTGTCCTTCAGGCGCCGGATGATGTAGTTCGGAGTGCCGTCGTCCCGGTAGCGGGGGAGGAGGAAAAGGGCAAGGCCACGGACAGTGCGGGGGGCTCCTTCGGGCCGAGCAGCGACCACAGCCAGCTCAGCCCCAGCGTTGCTGGCGAAGTATTTCTCCCCGGTTAGCCGCCAAATCCCTCCATCAAGCCGGGCTACAGTTTCCACCGTTGCCCCCAGATCTGAACCCCCACCTGCCTCGGTCATCCAGGTAGCACCTTGCCAGACCCCCTCATCGCGCCGGAGCATAGGCAGGAGGAAGCGAGCTTTCAGCTCCTCAGAGCCGTATTTGTGAAGGGCCAAGGCAGTAGCCAAGGAGACCGTGTAAGGGCAATAGAGGCCGGTATCGTAAAAAGCTGTGACGTAACCGATGAGGAAAGTGGCAGACAAGCCTTCGCCTTCAAAGGCGCGCCATACCGCACCGGCTTGGTAACCTTTTAGAAGCATTCTCCAGTAATCCGGCGGGTAAAGGATTTCATCAATGCGCTTGCCGAAGCGGTCGTAAGCGCGCAGCCACGGCGTGCCCATCCTATCAACCATTGCGGAGATGGCTTTACCTTCTGCCTCCCACCAGGCTTCAAGCTCATCCAATTCAGCCTGTATGGGGATGGAGACGCCCATTGCTTGCAGGAAGCGGACAGGGGAACGCACAGCTTCTACAATTGCGTTTGCCATAGCAACCTCCTCAAAGATGCTTCTTGCCGATTGCGCCATCTAATCATATTGGTTCTCTTCAGTCTTGTCAAACTGAGCACCCCGATTCGGCTGTGGGATATAGGAGCCGGTTTGGCATTTAGCCAATCCAAAGCTATAATCCAACAAAAAGGTTAAGGGGGTGCAAGTCATGAAGGTTACCTTGGTCTATGCCGGGATATCCGGCCTTGGCTTTAATTCCTTGGGCAAAGGCATGGATGCCGGATGGGTAAGCCATGGCTTGGCTCACTTATCATCGGCGGCTAAGGCCCAAGGCTTTGATGTTGACCTTATAGACCTGCGAGCCCTTTCCGGCTGGGAAGAGTTTCGTGAAGAGGTGAAGAAGCGCGAGCCAAGGGTAGTAGGATTAACGATGATGAGCGTGGATTACAACCCGGTGATGCGCTGTGTGGACATAATCAAAGAAGAAGTAGACCGCAGAATAATCACCGTTGTAGGAGGGCCACACCCTACCGTCGCTTTGGATGAGGTCCTCAAGAACCCAAACATTGATTACGTGGTCATCCGGGAAGGCGAGATAACCTTCCCCAAATTGCTCCGGGCGATAGAGGAAGGCAACCCTCCCAAAGACAGGGTATTGGTGGGAGAACCACCCGACCTGGATGCCATCCCCTTCCCCGACCGTGACCTTTTCTTGAACGAGTGGCGTAAGTATGGCTACAACCTTGATTCCCCTGAGGTGCCCTTCGTGGAGGAGCTTCCCCCACCCTTCCTCACAATCATTGCCGGACGCGGGTGCATGTATAACTGCAGCTTCTGCCAGCCTGCCGAGCGCAAAATATTTGGGCGGAGGGTGCGGCGCCGCAGCCCCCAAAACGTCATCGCTGAGCTCAAAATCCTCAGGGAAAAATACAAATTCGCCAGCTTCATGTTCCACGATGACTGCTTGACCGAGGACCGGGAATGGGTTACCGAATTCTGCCGCTTGTACAAGGCCGAAGGCTTCACCCAGCCCTTCTTCTGCCAATCCCGAGCCGATATCATCGTCCGCCACGAGGATATGGTGAAGATGATGGTGGACGCTGGCTGCCGCGGGATGTTCATAGGCTTTGAGTCAGGGAGCGACCGAGTGCTCAGGTTCCTCCGGAAAGGGACTACAAGGGAGATAAACCTCAAGGCAGCCAAAATCTGCAAGAAATACGGAATCTCAATCTGGGCAAACTACATGCTTGGCATCCCCACCGAAACGAAAGAGGAAGTGATGGAGACAATCTCCATGCTCAAGGAGATTGACCCCGATTACTACAGCCCGGCTTTCTATACCCCTCACCCCGGAAGCGACCTCTACGATTACTGCATAGAGCACGGCCTTTCCCTAATCACCAGCCACGACCAGTACCGCCGCAATCCTACGGAGATGAAAATAAAGGGGCTGGATTACGATTTCCTGATGTGGGCTCTTAAGGAATCTCAGCGCCGCAAGCCCTGGAACGCTTTCAAGCGCAGGGTCCGGAAACTCTGGAAGCGCTATGCCAGCCCGAGGAAAGCAGTTCGCAAAGCTTTAAAGTTGGCTAAGAAAATCTTAGGAGCTCAAGCGTGATGACGAAAGTCTACCTCATAAGGCACGGGAGAACCGCTTGGAACAAGGACGTCCGCTTCAGAGGGCAGGCGGATTTGCCCTTGGATGAAGTGGGGGAGGCCCAGGCCGAGGCTATAGCTTCAAGGCTCAAGACCCGGCCGATAAAGGCCATCTACTCAAGCCCTCTGACCAGAGCCATAAAGACAGCCGAACCTCTGGCCAAAGCTCTCGGCCTGGAGGTCATCGTGGAAGAAGGTTTCAACGACATAAACTACGGCCATTGGCAAGGCCTTTCCCCCTCCGAAGTAGCTGCGCTTTACCCCGACCTTTACAGGATGTGGCTGGAAGCTCCTCACCTGGTGCGGGTCCCCGGAGGCGAAGGCCTGGATGATGTAAGGGCCAGGGCAGAAAAGGCCTTGATGGAAATCGTAAAGCGGCACCCTGGGGAAGAAATAGCGATTGTAGGGCATCAAGTGGTCAACAAAGTGCTCTTGTGCGCAGTTTTGGGGCTGGGGAACGAGTGGTTCTGGAAGATAGAGCAAGATAACGGCTGCATCAACATCTTCGGTTACGACCAGCGAGGCTTCACCCTCTTCCTGCTCAACGATACTTGCCACCTGAATCAGGGAGAGCGCACCTGGTAGGAACTTACAGCTTGGCCTTCCCGGTTGTAAAGGGTTAAGGTTTTGACTTGGTGGAGGATGGGCTTATCCAAGCCCCAATATAGCTCAGCCGGAGTATTCTTGCCCGGGCCAGTGTACAGAGTTACTACACCCTGAGGCCAGAGGAGAAAATCGGGGAAGACGTAGCTGAAGTTATCGGCGGAAAGGCGCCACCCGGCCAAGTTCTTGACCTTTTCGGCCACGCTTCGGATGAGAATGGCCTCTTTCCCCTTCTCCCCCGGATTTACTACAGCTTCAATGTATACCCCTTCTTTGCTTGCAGCCGGTGAAGGCACAGGGGTTGGGGTAGGCAATGTGGTGGCGATAGGGGTGAAGACAGGGGTCGGGGGCTGGAAGGGCAAGGTGAAGGTGGGGGTTGGCTGGGGAAGCTCTCCCCCCGGTATGATAAGCTCTTGGCCGGGGTAGATTAGGTCGGGGTTAGATATAGCGTTTATCCGCATGAGGTCTTCCAAGGATACCCCGAACTTTTCGGCGATAGTTGAGAGGGTATCTCCCTCTTTGACGATGTAAGTGCTGGTGCGAGTGACCTGGGGCTGGGGGGAAGCCACCGGTGTCGGCATGGGGCGCGTGGTGGGGGTAGGAACTGCTTGGACATAAACCGGTCTTCTTCCCAGAGTAAGCACTACCACAAGGCTTATGAGCAGGGAAATGACAGCGTTCACGCTTATTATGAAGATAGCCTGTCTGCGGGTCATTCCTCCCTCCTTGGGAAGAATTATATCCCAAACCTGGCCGCAAGGGCAATTTGCAGGCTGACCGGGGTGGGGTATGTTTGCGCAATTCCCGCTTTTGTTCTATTATCTCTAACCCGGAGAGCCTGATGGAGAAGAGCAGGAAGAGGGTTGTTGTCCTCATAATTTTAACAGCCTTCGCCCTGAGGATGCTGAGGCTTGATTTCCAACCCCTGTGGTGGGATGAGGGCTATAGCGTTTACTTTGCCTCCATGAGCTTGCCTTCTATGATAGAAGCCACTTCCCTTGATATCCACCCACCCCTTTACTACGCCCTCCTACGGGGCTGGATTGCTCTGGCCGGACCTTCCCCCCTTCCCCTCCGGCTTTTTTCAGTGTTAATCGGCACCCTCACCATCCCCCTTTTCTATTTTTTCGCCCGCATGCTCTTGGGTGAAACCATCGCTCAGGTGGCGGTGTTGCTTCTGGCTTGTTCACCCTTCCACGTCTACTACTCCCAGGAAATACGGATGTACGGCCTCGTCACTCTATTGGGGCTTGGTTCTACCGCGGCCTTGCTTTTAGTCCTCAGGGATAAAATGGCCTTGATCCCCGTTTACATCCTCCTTTCCGCCTTGGCCCTCTATACCCAATACTATGCTGCCTTCATCCTTCTGGCCCATGCGGCCATAATCCTCGCGAATCGGCGTAAGGACCAGGCTCAGGTGGCCGTTGTGGCTCTGCTTGTTTCCCTGACCTTTTATTTGCCCTGGGTAATGTACTCCGGGGAGAGGCTCTTCCTCTACGTGCAGGGCAAAAAGGCCATAGAGCATTATTCCCCTCTCCCCCTGCATTACTTCCTGGCCCGACACCTGGCAACGTTTGGGATGGGGCATATGCCTCTTAGGCTTGCGCCCCTTTTCTGGGCCGGCGGGGCCGTCCTCTCCGCTCTGGTGGCCGTAGGAATTTGGACGCTGAGGAAAAATCCTGAAGCCCTCTGGTCGCTCTCCTTTTACCTATTCGTCCCACTGCTGGGAGGTTTTGCCGTAAACCTGTTTTACCCCTTCCATCCCGTTTACTTTGAGCGAATCCTCCTCATTTCCCTTCCCCCTTTCCTCTTGCTCTTAGCTTGCGGCATATCTTCTTTCAAGCCCTACCTTTCCCTGAACGCTGCTCTAACCCTCATGCTTATCTCCCTTGCCAGCTTTTACTTCACCCCTCGCTACCCTCAGGACGACTACCGTCCTCTGGCCAAGGTGGTGAGCACTCTCTCATCCCCTGATGATGTTGTCCTCTGCGTTTACCCTTGGCAAATCGGCTACTTCCTCAGCTATTGCCCTGAGCTTTGTCCCAGGCCTGTGCTCGTAAGCTCGCCCAAGTGGGGGCATGAAGTCATAAGCCAGCTGGAAAGTTTCTGGCGAGAGGGTAGGAAGGTTTGGTTCCCGGCTTTCCAGGCGAGGGGGGCAATTTTAGAGAGCCAGATAGAAGATTACGCCTCCTCCAAAGCTTTCGTGGGGATGAGCAAGTGGTTTGGGACTACCAGGCTCTTGCTTTTTGCCCCGCCCAAAGCTTTCTCCTTCCAGCCTGTAAAGGTCCGATTCGGCCAAGAGGTGGAGCTTGCCGGATTTGCCCTGGTGGACGAAAAAGCCAGCCCTGCCCCCGGAACAGTCAGGATTGCCTTGCAGTGGGGTAAAATCCCCGATGTGCCCCTCAACCTCCAGTTGCGCTTAGCCGACTCACTCGGCCGGACGTGGGCGCAGCAGGATTTCCCGTTGGCTTTCTGGAACCGCTATGCCTTCCTCATCCCCGCCGGAACTCCTCCTGGCCGGTACGAGCTGCGCCTCAAGGTTTACGAGCGTTCCTCCGGAACAGCGCTGGATGCTTTTGACGGACATCCCCCAGAGCCGGAACCGGAGTTTTCCCTGGGAACTTTAACCCTTAGCCCTCCTTCCTCGGCGGTCGCTCCGGAGAAATTGGAGGTTCCCAACCGCTTGGAGGAAGAGCTTGGGGGAGAAGTTCGCCTTCTGGGTTATTCTCTAAGTTCCCGTAGCCTCTCCACTGGAGAGGCCCTCGCCATTTCCCTCTTCTGGCAAGCCAGAGAAGATTTAGCATCAAACTACGTGGTTTTTGCCCAGCTCCAGGATAACCACAGGAAAGTTTTGGCCGGGACCGAATCCCCTCCCCTTTACCCGACCTCGCTCTGGAGAAAGGGCCTTGTGGTTAAAGATGTCCATTCCCTGGTTATTCCCGCTACCCTCAAGCCCGGGACATATAACCTTGTGGTCGGGATTTACAACCCTGCCGATGGCTCTCGCCTCAGGACCTCAAGAGGCGATGACCAGGTCCTGATAGCCAGGGTAAAGGTCAACCCCAGGCCGCACGCTTTCGCGAGGCCTTCTCCGGCATTCAAGGCCGAAGCCACCTTTGGCTCCTTAGCGGAACTCATAGGCTATGACCTTGAAGCCTTGGCCCCAAGCGGTGAGAGGATCGGCCCTGAGCCTGGGGGAACTCTGAGGGTAAGGAGGGGCTGGACAATCCACCTCACCCTTTACTGGCATCCTATCGGCACCACCGATAAGTTCTATTCCGTTTTCGTCCACCTTGTAGACGAGAAAGGGCAGGACGTTGCTTACGGGGATTCTCCCCCCGTTAACGGCCAGACCCCTACCACATCTTGGGTCCCCGGAGAATACATAGCTGACCCCCACTTTATCCCGATACCGGAGAGCTTGCCCCCGGGTCTATACCGCTTGCAAGTGGGTCTTTACCTCCCCCCTTACGGCCCGCGGCTATTGTTAGTAGGGGGAGGCGATAGCTTCCTCCTGCCTGAAGCAAACATAATCCTGGAGGGAGAGTGATGACCGACTGCATATTTTGCCGCATTGTCCGAAAGGAAGCCCCCGCTGAAATTGTCTACGAGGATGATAAGGTCATGGCTTTCATGGACATAAACCCAGCAAACCCAGGCCATACCCTCCTTGTCCCCAAGGCCCATTTCCGCAACATCTTTGACTTAGACGAAGAAGTAGCAGCTTACCTGATGAAAGTGGCCGTGAGGCTTGCCCCGGCGATTAAAGAAGCCATGGGGGCTGAAGGCCTCAACATCCTCAATGCCAACGAGCCAGCAGCTTTCCAGAGCGTGTTCCACTTCCACCTCCACCTAATCCCCCGCACTTTTGGGGACGGGATAAGGCCTCCTTGGATACCGAGGCCCGGCGACCCAAACCAGATAAAAGCCGCCGCCGAAAGGATAAGGAAAGCGATAGAGAGAAGGGTAAGGTGAAGATTGAGTTGCGTTTGGCGATGGCCGGCCCTTTTGGCCTGAGGGTGAAGGGCACGGCAAGGGCGAGGATAATACCCTTAGCTTCGGCTCTGAAGAAGATGGGAATTGAAGCCAAGGTCCTAATCCCCCCTTGGGATTCACCTAAGGATTCAGGCCGAACGGAGGTGATTGGGGGAGTGGAGGTGCACAATTTGCGCCTCCCTGGCTCCATCCCCCTAATCCGCCACTTCCTAATCTCCCTAAGCCTTGCCCGAAGCTGCCTTGCCTTTCGGCCCGACATCATCTGGCTCTTCAAGCCTGTAGGTTATACCGGTCTGGCAGCTGCCCTTCTCAGGCCCTTCAAAGTCCCGGTGATAGTAGATGCCGATGACTGGGAGGGTAAGGGGGGGTGGGCTGAGAGGAACCCATATCCACTGCTCTGGCGTGCCATTATGCCGGTTCAGGAGAGATGGACTTTAACCCATGCCGATGCCGTAACGGCGGCCAGCAGGACACTTCAGTCCATAATCTGGAGCATGGGGTTCCCAGAGGCCAAAGTCCTCTACCTTCCCAACGGAGTTGAACCTTTGCCCAGCTTGGGACCAGGCCAACGGAAAGCCGTAGCCCTATACACCAGGTTCGTTGAATTCGCCCCTGATGACCTCCTCAAAATCTGGACTAAAATCCTGGAGAAGGAGCCGGAGGCAGAGCTAATCATCGTAGGGAAAGGCTTCAAAGGCGAGGAGGAAGAATTCCTGACCAAAGCCGCCCAGGCCGGAATCGGGGGGAAAGTTCGGGTGATGGGGTGGATGGAGAGGGATGAGGCCTTGGCTTTGCTGGCCGAGGCGCGGGTTGCCATCTGGCCCTGTCGCGATAACCTCATAAATCGGGCAAAGTGCCCGGCAAAGCTGGCCGAGCTTGTCGGCGTAGGCCTACCAGTAGTGGCCGAGGCCGTTGGCGAAGCCTCCTCTTACGTTCTCCCTGAGCTTCTGGTGGAGAGCGGCAATTACGAAGAGCTTGCAGAGAAGGTGGTAATGCTTTTGAAAGACGAGGCCAAAGCACGGGAGCTGGGAGCAAAGGGCCGGGAAAGGCTCCTCAGTTCCTTCTTGTGGGATAACTTGGCCGATAAATTCTTGCGGTTCTTGGAGGAAATAGGCCTTGGCTAAAGTTGTGCTCAAGAAAGGCAAGGAGAAATCTCTCCTGCGCCGGCACCCTTGGATATTCTCCGGAGCGATAAAGCGAGTTGAGGGGCCTTGTCAGGATGGGGATGTGGTGGATGTTGTGGATGCGAAGGGCACCTTTCTGGCCCGAGGCTACTTCAACTCCCGCTCCCAAATTGCCGTCCGCATCCTAACCTGGGAAGAGGAGGAAATAGATTCTGCTTTCTGGCAAAAGCGGCTGGAAATAGCCATTAGGGCCAGGGAGGGCCTCTTCCTACCCGGCCACACCGAGGCCGTCCGCCTGGTTAATGCCGAATCCGACGGATTGCCGGGCCTGGTGGCAGACCGATACGGCCAGTATTTAGTCCTCCAATTCCTCACCTTGGGGATTGAACGGTGGAAGGACACAATCACCGAGCTTTTGTGGGAGCTTGTGAAGCCCAAAGGGATATACGAACGGAGCGATGTGGATGTCCGGCTGAAGGAAGGACTTGAGCCAAGGGCCGGACTTTTGCGCGGGGAAGAGCCTCCAGAAAGGCTGGAGGTAAGGGAAAACGGGCTAAAGTTCTGGGTTGATGTCAAAAGTGGGCATAAGACCGGCTTTTACCTGGACCAGAGGGAAAATCGGCTCAGGGTGAAGGAGTTCGCTTCGGGCAAAGAGGTCCTTGATGCCTTCTGCTACACCGGAGCTTTCGGGGTCTACGCCCTTTCGGGGGGAGCAAAACGGGTAGTGCACGTGGATTCTTCAAAAGATGCGCTGGAAATGGCTAAGGCCAACGTAGAACTTAACGGTTTCCTCGTTCGGGATGAGGACTTTGTTGAGGGGGATGTGTTTGAGGTCTTGAGGAAATGGCGGAAGGAAGGGAGGCTTTTTGACCTGATAGTGCTGGACCCTCCCAAATTTGCGCATTCAAAGGAACAGGTAGACGATGCGGTTCGGGGTTATAAGGACATAAACCTTATGGCCATGGGATTACTGAGGCCTGGCGGGATACTATTCACCTTCTCCTGCTCCGGCCTTGTGCCCCCGGAACTCTTCCAGAAAGCTGTCTTCTGGGCTGCCCTGGACGCTGGGAAAGAGGTTCAAGTCATAGGGAAAATGGGCCAGGCGAGAGACCACCCGTTCTCCCTCAATTTCCCAGAGGGTGAGTATCTCAAAGGCCTTATCCTGAGGGTAATATGATGCTGCGCTTAGCCTTCTATCCCTTGTTCCGAGCGATAGGCAGGCCAAAGCTTCTGCCCTTCAGTTTGGTGATAAGCCTCACTTACCGGTGCAACTCGCGTTGCTCAACTTGCCGAGTCTGGGAGCGCTCGGCGAAGGAGTTCAGCTTTGAGGAGTGGAGGGAATTTTTCCTCAACCTTGCCCCACACACCCGCCTCTATTACCTTACGTTCAGCGGTGGCGAGCCATTCCTGAGGGATGACATCGCCCAGATAGTGACCGAGGCCGCAAGAATCCTCAGGCCTGCTCTCATCACCATCCCCACCAACGGCCTCCTCAGCCGACGCATCCCAAGCGAGGTCAGGGAAATGCTGGATAACATGCCTGCGGGAACGAAGCTTGGGATAAACCTTTCCCTGGACGGAGTAGGGGAGGAGCACGACCGCATCCGCAACGTCCCTGGGAATTGGGAGAAGGCTATGGAGACCTATTGGGCGCTGCGGGCTATCCGCCACCCTGCCCTCATCCTGAGCATCCATACTGTCATTTCCCGCTTCAACGTAGGAAGGATTGGGGAAATAGCCCGTGCCCTAATAGGCCTTAAGCCCGATTCCTACATAACCGAGGTAGCGGAGGAGAGGGAGGAACTGCACACAATCGGCCTGCCCATAACTCCTTCGGCCCAGGAATACCGGCAGGCGATAAAGGAGGTCATGGAAGCGATAAAGGGGGCTAAGTTCAGCGGCTTGCCCAGGCTTACCCAAGCTTTCCGGCACGAGTATTACTTCCTTACCGAGAGAATCCTGAGGGAGAGGAGGCAAGTAATACCTTGCTATGCAGGCTGGGCTTCCGGCCACATCGCCCCCGATGGCGATGTCTGGACCTGCTGCACGCGTGCTCAGCCCGTAGGAAATTTGCGGGAATACGGTTACGATTTAAGGCCTATATGGTTTGGGGAGAGGGTTGAGGAAATACGTCGGAGCATAAAAGCTGGCGAATGCTATTGCCCCATGGCTAATGCCAGCTACGTGAACATGCTCCTAAATCCCCCAATCCTCCTCCGCGCCCTTCTCCAATTTAGCTTATCCCCCTCTTCTTGAGGGCTTCCTCAATCCGGTCCAAGGCCTCGTTTATGTTCTCCAAGGAGTTAGCGTAGGAAATCCTGAGGAACCCTTCTCCGTATTCTCCGAACGAAGTTCCGGAAAGGACAGCGACCCCGGCTTCGTAGAGGAGGAAATCGGCCAGCTCCTTGCTCTTCATGCCGGTTCCTTCAATGTTGGGGAAGGCGTAGAAGGCTCCGGCGGGCTTGAGGCACTTGAACCCCGGTATCTTGTTGAGCCTTTCCACTATCACATCCCTGCGCTCCCTGAAGGCTTGGACCATCCTATCCACTGAGTCCTG
>JAPWUT010000246.1 GCA_028275425.1 Anaerolineae bacterium
TTTCGGTAACGGTCCAGGCATTTGGGGAGGGGGAAAGCGATTACAAGCGTGGCTTCAGGGATGGGTATGAGGCGGCCTTGAGGACTTTGTCCAATGCTTTTGGTGTGAACCCGGATAGGGAAAGGAGGTGGAGGTGGCCATGAAGAAGTGGATAGCCTTAGGAGTTTGTCTTTTCCCCATAGCTCTTGGTGTTGTGGCTGGCCTTAGGCTTGGCCGTGGTCATGGGGGTATTGTTTGGGCTTGTGGCCAGCCTTCCTCTTTACCTTGTGACCTTTTTGGTTCTGAAGAGGGAGGTGAGGAGTGAGGAGCCTAAGGTCAACGCCTATCCCCCGACTCCGCCGGTGATAGTAGTGAACCCTGGAGGGGCGACGCGTTTTCCGACCCTTCTTCCTCCCTATGAAGGTGGTTTTGGCTACGAGCCGAGGACTTTCAGGGTGATTGGGGAAGAGGGGGAGGATTAGGGGTTTCCCTACCCCCTTAGCTAAGGGTTCGCCAGCGTTTTGTGGCCCACTCGTAGGCTGGTTTGCTGATGCGGGCAACTTGCCCCCTCTTTTCATTCTGGGGGCACATCCCCAAGGCCCCCTGCCAGGGCGAAGCCCCTTGGACCCCCAGTTTTGAAGACCGGTGGGCAGGAAGCCTTGAAGAGCAGGCGTTTTCCCCAATTTGCTCTTCGCCAAGAGCTCTGCTATACTTTGCGATGAATGGCTATGGAAGGATTCTTTACGGCTTTAGTTACCGTGGGCTTAGCGGAGATTGGCGATAAGACCCAGTTGGCTCTGTTCTGCCTTGCCTCCAAGACAAGGGAACAGCTCCTCCTTTTCCTGGGCGCGCTCTTAGCCTTCGCTTTAAATGACGGCATCGCCGTTTTGTTCGGAGGGGCCATTTCTCGGCTTGTCCCTTTGATTTACATAAAAATCTTAGCTGGTGCCATCTTCGTAATCTTCGGCCTTTTGTCTGTGCTGAAGGGTTCGGAGGAATTGGTTGAGTGCGATGTTAGAAGGCCGTTCTTTACCGCTTTCTACTTGATTTTTGTCTCCGAGTTAGGCGATAAAACTCAGGTGGCGGCAGCGTTATTCGCCGCTTCCTATGGGCCATTGCCTGTGTTTGCTGGGGCGATGTTGGCTTTAGGCCTCCTCTCTTTGGCAGCGATATACTTGGGGCAATTCATCTTCTCCAAAATTGAAGCCCGCAAGCGCTCCTACTTGGCCGGCGCTCTTTTCCTCTTGATTGGGCTATGGCAATGGATTGAAGCTCTCTTAGGGGGATAGCGCAAATGACCACGATTGAGGTGAAAACTCGCTCCAGGGAAGAGCTGGTTGATATCACTGAAGAAGTGCAGAAGGTGGTTGCCCAGAGCGGGGTTAAGGAAGGAATCTGTTACCTTTTCGTGCCCCACACTACTGCCGGCATAACAATCAATGAAACTTGGGACCCATCGGTCAGGAAGGACATCACGGAGGTTTTGCGCAAGGTAGCGCCCCCTGGTGCCAATTACCACCATACCGAAGGGAATGCCGATGCCCACATAAAAACGAGCGTGGTAGGTAGCAATGCCTTCGTGTTTGTATCCGATGGCCGGCTTGTTTTAGGGACTTGGCAGGGGATTTATCTGGCCGAATTTGACGGGCCCCGCAGCCGGCGGGTTATTATCCACGTTGAGCCTTTCTAATCTTCCTTTTCCACCACTACCCTGACTTGGGCCACGAGCCCAGGCATGAGCCTTATGGGGACGTTGTAAATCCCCAATTGCTTAATGGGCTCTTCCAGTTCTACCTTGTGCTTATCAAATGGCCTGCCCAGCTGCCTTTCCAAGGCCAAGGCTATCTCGGCATTGGTGATAGAGCCGAAAAGCTTGTCCTTTTCCCCCGCTTTGACTTTAAAGGTCAAAGTAATCTCGGATAAGGCCTCGGCAAGGGCTTGCATATCTTCGGCGAGCCGTTTCATCTTAGCTTCTTGGATTCGCTTCTTGTATTCCGCCTGGCTCAAGTTTTCCGGAGTAGCGGGCACAGCCATGCCCCTGGGGATTAAGTAATTGCGGGCGTAGCCATCGGCCACTTCTTTGACCTCGCCAGCCTTGCCTAAGCCTTTGACGTTTTCCAAAAGTAAGACCTTCACTTTTCCCCTCCCAGAAAGCAGAGTATGCCTTCTTCCAATCCTTTAGCTACTATTTCCGGATGCCCTTCCAAAAGCCAGCGGTCTTCGCCCAGGAAGCCGGTCTCCACTATGGCTGCGGGGACGTGGGGGTCTATTTCCCGGAACAGGTGGTATTCTTCCATATCCGGAGTGATGGTGGAGGGGTCAAAGGGCAAGCCTGTCACCTTGTAATAGCTTTCTCTGAGGCAATCGGCAAGCTTCTCAGCCCCTTCGCCTCGGCTTACCAGTTTGAAGCCGCTTTTCCCTTCAATGCAGGAATCGGCATGGATAGAGAGGAAAAGGGCGGGCTTCATGGTTTTGGCCTTCGGTGAAAATTCGGGGAGGAGTTGAACTTGGTAGCCCTTTTCCCGCAAGCTTTTGGCCAATGCTTCCGCTACTTTCAGGTTCACATCCCTTTCTTCAAGGCCATCAGGGCACACCGCACCGGGGTCGCTCCCCCAGTGGCCTGGAATTATGGCTATCACACCTTTGGGGGCTTTGAGGAGAATGACTAAGGCCACTGTCGCCGTCAAAGCGATGAAGACTATTAAACCCCCAAAAGTCTTCTTCTCGGTCAAGTTCCTTCCCACCCCATGAGCTGCTGGAAAGTTTTCACATCCTGGCGCTTGATTATGTTCCTGGCGATTAGCTCTTCAATCCTCACTTGTTCCAGGGAGGGACGGCGCCTTTGGCGATAGCTTACCAGGACTTCGCCGTAACGGATGAGCTCTTTCATAGTGTCAATGCTCACTTCCAAGCGCTCTTGGTCCGGGAGCTTGATGCTTATGGGTTGGGGCGGACGCCTCAAGTAGCGCCATTGGGCGAAGAACTGTTCCGAGGCCGGTGCTATGCTCATCCCAAGGTATAGGGGCATATCGGCTAAGGGGATGAAGGCGGGGAAGAATTTCTCCAGAAGGGCTA
>JAPWUT010000247.1 GCA_028275425.1 Anaerolineae bacterium
CATTCCTCTAAGCTTGGTATAATGTTAATACAAGTTCACGGGAGGAGCTATGCGTGTAAATCCCGAAAGCCCTGTCCCCCTCTATTACCAAATCTACCAGGAGTTGCGCCGCGAAATCCTCAGTGGACGGCTTAAGCCCGGCGAGCCACTTCCCTCAGAGGCCCAGATATGCGCTCAGTGTGGCGTTTCCCGTATGACTGCCCGCTTAGCTTTATCGCAACTTGTAAACGAAGGACTGGTGGTGCGCAAGAGAGGAAAAGGGACCTTCGTTGCATCACCCAAAGCCACCTTCCGCGAAGAGGCTTTCTTCTTCCTCCGCTACACTGACCTTGTAAGATTTCTCGGTTTTGCGGCCAGTTCCAAAGTTCTCGGCAAGAGCATTGCTGAGCCTTCCGACGAGGTAAGAGAAGCCCTCCGCCTTGAGCCAGAGGAAAAGGTCGTATGCATTGTGCGCCTGCGCTTGATTGACGAGCAACCTATGGCTTTGGAAACCTCTTTCCTCCCCTCGCGCTTCTTCTCCCGCCTTGTTGATATGGACCTTACTGATAAAAGCCTGTATCAGGTGCTGGAGGAGGAGTTTTCCCTCGCCCCCGCCTATGCCATAGATACGGTTGAGTTATCCACCGCAGGTCCTTACGAAGCGAAAGAGCTCCAAATCAAGGAGGGGATGCCAATAGTCCTGAGCACTCGTGTCGCTTATTCGGCCCAGGATGTGCCGCTTGTTTTCACCAAAACTATCCACAGGGGTGACCGCTTCCGGGCAGTTGTGCGGTGTTCACGGAAGGATTTGGAAGCTTTTAAGTGAGGTGAAGCCATGGGCTACGGCTTTTGGGGAAAGGTCCTTTGGGTAAACCTTACCAACGGGGAAATATGGGAGGAAGAACTCCCTGAATCGCTCTACCGCCGTTTCTTGGGAGGATACGGCTTGGGAGTGGCTATCCTATTCCAGAGGATGGAGGCCGGTGCTGAGCCTTTGGGGCCTAAAAACATCCTGGCCTTTTTGCCCGGCCTCTTGACCGGGAGCAATGCTCCTTTCAGCGGCCGTTTCATGGTAGTCGCCCGCTCGCCCCTTACCGGTGGATGGGGTGAGGCCAACTGTGGTGGTAACTTCGGACCGGCGCTGCGTGGCGCCGGTTACGATGGATTGTTCGTAACTGGTATGGCTGAGCGCCCGGTTTACTTATACATTGACGGCAACCGAGCGGAGTTGCGGGATGCTGCGGAGCTTTGGGGGATGGACACAGTGGAGACGGAGAAAGCTTTGCGGGAGAAGTTAGGGACGGACATTCGGGTGGCTTGCATTGGCCCTGCCGGGGAAAGCCTTTCTCTCATCTCCGGCATTGTTAACGATGGTGGACGCATCGCTGCCCGCTGTGGGCTGGGCGCAGTGATGGGGGCCAAACGTTTGAAAGCAATTGCCGTGCGAGGGAAAGCGCGTCCGCCCCTGGCCGATCCAGAAGCTTTCAAGCGAGCTACTGCCTCTTACCGCGAACTCTTCCGGCGACGCCCTTCCTACTGGAGCTCCCGTATCCCAGGCCTCTTCCGCCGCTTGCTCCCCTTCCTTCGCCGCTTCGGCATCCGGCCCAGCGGTGGGCCCGTCCAGATGGTGATTGATTCCTTCCGCATTTACGGGACGGCAGCTGGGACGGCAATGCTGGTTGAGCTTGGGGATACTCCGGTGCGCAATTGGCTCGGAATAGGCTTCCGAGATTTCCCCTTGGAGAAATCCAGCAAGCTCAGCGATGAGTCCGTAATCCGCCACAATATCCGCTCTTACGGCTGCCACTCCTGCCCAGTCGCGTGCGGGGCCATCGTCCGTCTCCCCGATGGAAGCTCTGGGCATAAGCCGGAGTATGAAACCCTGGCGGCCTTTGGCCCCCTTCTTCTGAACGATGACTTGGAATCGGTTATGCTGTGCAACGAGATTTGCAACCGAGCTGGGCTGGATACTATTTCTACCGGGGTAGCTGTAGCTTTTGCCATAGAGGCGCGTGAACGGGGCTGGCTTCCGAAAGAATTGAGTGAGGAGCTACCGCTGGCCTGGGGCGATGGTAAAGTCATTGTTGAACTGGTGCGGAGGATTGCTCGGCGGGAGCCAGGGCTGGGCAACTGGCTGGCCGATGGGGTCAAGCGTGCGGCTGAGCTTTTAGGAGAAGAGGCACAGGAAGCAGCCATGCATGCTGGAGGGCAAGAGCTACCAATGCACCGGGGGCTATACGAACCTGCTGTTGCCTTGGGCTATGCGGTGGACCCAGCCCCGGGGCGGCACACCGCTACTCTCTCTGGCTTGACAGAGCTTAAAGCCTACAGCCGTTACCTCGCCCTCAGGGGCATCAAGCTTCCGGGTCGCTACGAATATGCCCCTAAAGGCCAGGCCTTTGGCATAATAATTCCCATTATCCGGGCTTACGATTCCCTCGGACTTTGCCATTTTGCCTTACAAATGGGGGAGCCTCCTTTCCTTGCCTGGCTCAATGCAGCTACTGGCTGGGATTTTGACGAGGAAGAATTCCTCAAGGTTGGGAAGCGGATTCAAATTATGCGTCATGCCTTCAATGCCCGCGAGGGTTTGCCTATGCACTTTCCCCTGCCTGCACGCGAGCTTGGCAAACCGCCGCAGGAGATCGGCCCAGTAGCTGGCATAACGCTTGATTTGGAAACGATGGTTGCCAACTACTTTGCCACCATTGGCTTGGATTTGGCGGCCAGATGGCCTTGGCCAGAGATTTCGGATTTAATCCCATAAAAGGAGGTGACAGATGCCGTTCTCAGTGGACACAAAATTAGGTGTGCTTTTAGCTAATGAAAAGGCGCGGGCGGTCCTGGAGAAGCATCTTCCGGGCATCTCCACCCACCCCCAAGTCCACTTAGCCAAGGGGTTGACCCTCAGGATGATCGCTAACTATCCCCAGGCCGGAATCAGCCCGGAGAAGCTCCAGGCCATTGATGAAGACCTGAAGGCGATTGAGGAATAGCCGGCCGATTAAGCCAAGCTAAATCCATTTTAAAAGCCCCAATCGCAATACTATAAGGGGCAA
>JAPWUT010000249.1 GCA_028275425.1 Anaerolineae bacterium
GGTGCGGGAATGCCAAGTCTATAGCGAGCTTATCCCCTGGGATGCGCCAGAGGAAGAAGCTTTGAGCCTTTCCCCCTCGGCTTTCATCCTCTCGGGTGGACCGGCCAGCGTTTACGAGAAGGGAGCTCCATACTTGCCCCCATATGTCCTGAGGAGCGGGCTACCGGTTCTGGGCATTTGCTACGGGATGCAGCTTTTAGCCCAAGCCTTCGGAGGGAAGGTAGCCCCGGCCCCCAAGAAAGAGTTCGGGCCTGCTATCCTTGAGGTGCTGAACCCATCCCCGCTCTTCCTCGGAATGCCTCCAAAGTTTCAGGTCTGGATGAGCCATGGCGATAGGGTTGAGGAACTTCCCCCCGATTTCGTGGCGCTGGCCAGGACCGAAAACTCCCCCTTTGCCGTCATCGCCCACAAGCATTTGCCCATCTTTGGCCTCCAATTCCACCCAGAAGTAGTTCACACCCCATTGGGCAGAGAGATAATTGCCAATTTCCTGTTCAAAGTTTGCAACCTAAGCCCATCTTGGACCGCAAGCTCTTTCATTGAAGAAAGCGTGGAGCGCATCCGAGAAAAAGTCAAGGAAGGTGAGGCGGTAGCGGCAATTTCCGGCGGGGTTGATTCCACCGTAGCTGCCGCCTTGGTCGCTAAGGCCATCGGGGACAGGCTCCACTGCATCTTTGTGGACCACGGCCTTCTGAGGGAAGGGGAAAGGGATAAGGTCGTAATCGCACTGAAAAACACCGTAAAGGCCGACATCAGGGTAGTGGAAGCCGGGGATAGGTTCCTCCGGAAGCTTAAGGGGGTCACAGACCCGGAGGAGAAGAGGCGCATAATAGGGGAGGAGTTCATAAAGGTCTTTGCCGAAGAAGCTCAGCGCATCGGCCGAATACGCTACCTCGTCCAAGGAACCATATACCCCGATGTTATAGAATCCAGGGCTTCCCCCACCGGCAAAGCTGCCGCTCGCATCAAGACCCACCACAATGTAGGTGGTCTTCCGGAAAGCATGCCGTTTGAGCTAATAGAGCCGCTGCGTTTCCTCTTCAAAGACGAAGTGCGGGAAGTAGGCCTGGCCTTGGGATTGCCCAGGGAGATAGTCTACCGCCAACCTTTCCCCGGGCCGGGTCTTGCCGTCCGCATCCTCGGAGAAGTAACCCCTGAGCGCATCAAAATCCTCAGGGCTGCCGATGCTATCCTGTGCGAGGAAGTAGAGAGAGCCGGCTTAGCCGAGCAACTTTGGCAATACTTTGCCGTGCTCACCCCTTTGCGAACGGTTGGGGTAAGGGGTGATGCCCGAGCCTACGATTACGTTGTAGCCATAAGGGCAGTCCTATCCACGGATGGCATGACAGCCGACTGGGCTCGCCTCCCTTTTGACCTCCTAGCCCGAATCTCCAGCCGCATAACCAACGAAGTGCCCGGAGTGGGCAGGGTTGTATACGACATAACCTCCAAGCCTCCGGCCACTATAGAATGGGAATAAATTAGCCCGATGGGCCAAAATTTATTCCGGCTTCTGAAGCCGGTGGAAAGGAGGGGAAACGATGAGGGGAAAAATGGGATTATGGTTCAAGCCGGCCGTGTGGTCGGTGGTGTTGGTTTTCCTGATTTTAGCTTTGGCCGCCTGCGTTGGGCAGGTAACCTACAAGGCCACGCTTAGTCCAGAGGTAACTCCAACGTTAACGCCTACGCCGACTTGGACTCCTACCCCTGTGCCGACCCCGACTCCGACATTAACTCCCACGCCTACTCAAGTTCCAAGTCCCACTCCGACGCCGACTCCTGGGGAGTGGAAGAAAGTTAAGGACCCGATAACCGGCAAGGAATACCTTGCCCCACCACCGGAGGAAGAGGAGAAGATCCGGGAGGCATTCAATGCACTGATGGCTACACAGGTCATAGAGGACGCAAGCGATGAAGAACTCAAGAAGTATGACTTTGAAGGGGCAAAGAAGAGGTTCGCCCAATACACTACAAAGGAACTGGCTGATTACATAGCTAAGATGCCCGTTATATCCATTCGCCCCCTTGGAGTCGAGAACCCTGTGCGATGCACGGATGAAAACCATTGCACGCTGGGTAGAGCAGCCCTCAAGTTCCTCGGGGCTGTCTCTTACGCTAAAGACCTTTGTAGCCATAGAAACAAGCCCACCCCTTGCGTCCTCCGGGTCGAAAAAGACAACATTAGTGCTCAAAATCCTCATGGTATTGTCATTTTAGCCTATCTTGAGCGAAAGGAGGATGGAAGATGGATAATCACAAAGTGGGATATAGAGCCCTTGCCGCAGCTTCCATAATCCTCCTCATCTGCACCTTCCTATTTTCTCACCTTGGGGAGGCCCAAGCCCAGGAACCCACACCTACTCCCGGATGCGATTGCTCTTGCTCCTGCGGATGCCCGCCAGATACTTGCGTGTGCGATGGCTGCATTGGAAGATGCAATTGCGATGGAGGAGGAGGCGGTGGCGGCGGTGGCCAGTTCACTTTTGGCTGGCAATTTAATTTGTCTCTCCACTCAATTCGTGCTATAATTTCATTGCCACCGACCTTATGGCGGTGAGCAGGAGGTGAGGTTAGCCTGAAGTTTTGCCGCCCGGATTAGGTGCCTAACCGGGACGGGAAAGTCCTCCTGCGCAGCCCCACCGGTGGTAATTTACATCAAAGGAGGTGTAAAATGAGAAAGGGTATGCTTCTGGCAACCCTATTCCTCATCGTAGCCGCCTGTGCTGGCCCGGCTAAGACCCCTACCCCAACCCTCGCTCCAACAATTCCTCCGTCCCCACCTACCCCAACGCCTACCCCTAAAGCTGGACCGGTCAGGGGAGGGACATTAATCGTGGCTATATCCGCCAACCCCGATGGCCTTGACCCCCACAAAACCGTAGCCGCCGTCACCTTTGAAGTAGCCAAGAGCCTATACGACACACTCGTGGAGAGCGACCCGCAAGGCAACATTGTGCCCGGCCTCGCCGAGAAATGGGAATCTTCTCCCGATGGCCTCCGCTGGACTTTCCATCTGCGTAAAGGCGTGAAGTTCC
>JAPWUT010000250.1 GCA_028275425.1 Anaerolineae bacterium
GTAGTAAGAGTTAGCTACTCGCCCCTTCTTTGAAGTTTTGGGGGCACATCCCCCAAGCCCCCTGGGAGGGGGCTGCGCCCCCTCCACCCCCATTTGCCCACCCTCGTAGGCTTAGGGTTCTCAGAGTTTTGGGCCCCACTCGTAACGGGGTTAGCCCTTCCCTCTCCCTTGCCTTCGCCAATTTTCCCCTTCCCTCGCAGGGGAGGGGGCCAGGGGGTTAGGTCAGAAGGCACACCCCCATGCCCCCTGCCAGGGGGCCTTGCCCCCCCTGGCCCCCCTTTTTGCCCACCCTCATGGGCTTAGGGTTCGTCAGAGTTTTGGGTCCCACTCGTGGCGGGGTTGCTAATGTGGGCAATTCGCCCCATCTTTTTATTCTGAGGGCCCATCCCCCAAAACCCTTGGAAGGAGGTGGGCCCCTCTGCACCCGTTTTAATCACGGTCGGCGGAGGGGGGCTTGTGGCCAAAGGGGCTATTTCCACGAATTTGACTTTTGGCGTATTGTGTGGTATATAACACTCAGACACCACTGCAATGTTGCAGTGTTTTAAAATTTGAAAGGACCGCAGGCTGGATAAGGTAACTCCCGAAGGAGGGGGAAAGATGAGTTTGGTGATAATCCTAATAGCCATCGTAGTTTTGATTCTTGCTTACGGCTGGTATGCTCGCACTATTGACCAAAAGATAATCCAGCCTGACCCCAAGAAGGCAACCCCAGCTAAGATGTACATGGATGGGGTAGATTTTATCCCGGCCAGCCGTAACGTGCTTTTCGGCTATCAGTTCAAGTCTATCGCCGCTCTTGGCCCAATCCTTGGCCCCATTATCGCTTTGCAGTGGGGATGGTTGCCCGCAATCCTCTGGATCCTGCTCGGCACTTCCTTCATCGGTTGGGTCCAGGACTACAGCAGCATAATCATGGGGGTTAGGGAAGAGGGCCAAACCATGGGCGCCCTTTCTTACAGGCTAATTTCCCCTGCGGCCAGGACCCTCTTGTTGATTTACATCTACTTCTACCTTTTGATGATTATGGGCGCCTTCGGAATCCAGGTAGGATTCGTCCTCCTTACCAACCCGGCTGTCCCTCTTGGCGTCATCATTGTGTGTTTGGCCGGCTTGCTCATGGGTCAGATGCTCTACCGCTGGAAGCAGGACATAATCCTGACCACCGTGGTCACGGTGATAATTGCTTTCGTAGGCATCTGGCTTGGAACTCTCCCGGCGGTTAAGAACTTCTTCAACGTCCTCTACGGCACAGTAGGAGGAGCCAAGAGCCCAATCCTCTTCCTCAATGTAACCCGTGCTGGATTTATCGGTAGCCTGATGGTCCTGGTTTTCTGCTACCTGGGTTCCGTGCTCCCCATTTGGCGCTGGGCTCAGCCAATTAACTATGTCTCGTTCTGGGTGGTGTTCATCGGCATCATCGGTGGGCTCCTTGGCCTGCTGATTGGTCGCCCTGGTTTTGGAGACTTCCCGGCCTTCACCGGCTTTGTAAGCCCGACGAAGCAACCCCTCTGGCCTATGCTCTTTGTGACCATAGCCTGCGGAGCCATCTCCGGCTGGCACTCCTTGGTAGGAACTTCAGGCACTGCCCGCCAGCTTGAGAATGAGGTGGACGCTTTGCCGGTGGGCGGTGGAGCCATGTTCCTTGAGATGTTCTTCGCTACCATGGCTTTCTTGGCCGGAACTGCCGCTTTTGGCTCCTTCAAGGGCTACCAAGATGCAGGCGGGTGGGGAGCTCCAGCGAAGGTATTTGCCACCGGCCTCTCTAATTTCCTGAACTACTGGAAGATTGATGCCCTCCTGGGCAAGGGGTTCGGGGTGGCTTATGGCTCCGTCTTCCTCTGCCTCATGGCCCTGACCATCATGCACTTGGTGGTTCGCTTCATGAGGGTGGCCAGCGCTGAGCTCCTTGGCGATCGCTTCCCCATCCTCAAGAACGTGCATGTAGGCACTATCATCGCTTTGCTCTTCACCATCTTCTTCATCTGGTTTGCCCCCTTCATCCAAATCTGGGGTATCTTCGGCGGAGCTAACCAGCTTATGGCTGCCCTGGCCCTCTTACTCATAACGATGTGGCTCAGGTATAAGGGCAAGAACTATCAGTGGACGTTCTGGCCATTTGTGTTCATGTATGTTACCACCATCGCCTCCCTATTCTATTCGGCCTACAGGGCTTTTGCTATCGCTTTGCCCGCAGCTAAGACCTGGGATGCCCAAGTGGCCCAGATAACCATAGGGGTTTGCGCTGTAATCCTGGCAATCGCCGGCCTCTACCTGGGCTGGGAGGCCCTGCAGGCCGTAGGGAGGGTCAAGCCAGAAGCCGCCAAAGCATCCAAGTAAAAACTAAATTGGCCTGCGGTCCCCGGTGCCGGGTGCTCTCAGAGAGTGCCCGGCACCTTTTTTAAGGAGGAAGCTATGGAGCCATTGCGGATAGAGGTCATAGCTCCGATACTGGAAAGCTACGGGCTGTGCGTTTCCTGCCATGTCCTCATGAAGGAGGCCGGGCTTGAAGGGGAAGGGCCTGATTATCCCCCGGAGTGGAAGGAGGATTTCCGCCGCTTAGTAGATTGGGTTCTGTCTCTTTCCAAGTCCTACGGCGATAGAGTCTTTATCGTGCTCATAGACCCAAGGTCCCTCCAGGGCTTCTGGAGGTGCATTCGCTACCGGGTCACCCGCTACCCAAGCTTTATAATCCAAGGGAAGAAGTATTACGTGGGTTGGGATAGGGAAGCTTTACGCCAGGTGATTGACTCTTTCCTCGGCCTTTCCTGAAGTTGCGTTCCCGCAGGACAGGACGCAAGGAGTGCCAAAGGCTTCCAATCCCCACGTAACCAAATCCTCCAACGTAAAGGAGGAAGAAGGGGATTGACCAGTAAAATCCCTTGAGCCAAGCTACTACTATCGCTGCCAGGGCATAGAAGGCGACTAAAATTTCACCCAAAGCCATCCTCTCTTCCCTGATAGCATAGGGATTGCCTTCCCAGTCGCCCTCTCTGCGGTAAAGGCGGAACTTCGGGGTCCTTTCAAATT
>JAPWUT010000251.1 GCA_028275425.1 Anaerolineae bacterium
GGATGGGATACCCTTAGCAACTTCGGCAGCTTTGGGCAAGGTGTTGAAAAGCTTGCCTCCGTAGTAATAGCCGTCGGCTGTGAAGAGGACTTTGGGCTCTACCTGGCCCAAACGCTCTAAAGCGGCAGGCGCCCCAAGATCGGTAGCGCAAGAGGCCCAGATAGCCCCTATGCTGGTAGCGGCAAGCATGGCGATAGCTGTCTCTATAAGGTTGGGCATGTAGGCGACCACGCGGTCGCCAGGCTTAACCCCGACATCTCGCAAAGCTTTGGCCAGCCTGGCTACGTTGTCATAAAGCTCCCGGTAGGTCATCTTGGCCGATTTCTGGGTCTCTCCTCGGAAGATGAAGGCCACATGGTCATCGCGGTAGCGTAACAAATTTTCAGCAAAGTTCAACTTAGCACCGATAAACCATTTAGCTCCTGGGAAACGGCTTAAGTCATCAACAACTTGGGTGTAAGGCTGGGAGGCTTTAATTCCGGTGAAGTCCCACATTGCGGCCCAGAAATCGGGGATGTTTTCTATGGACCATTGATACAACTCGTGGTATGTTTGGAGCTGCAGGCCATGCTTGGCGTTGACAAATTCTATGAAGCGGGTCATATTGGCCTGCCGCTTTCGTTCCTCGGAAGGTATCCAGAGCGGTTTTTTCATAGCTCCTTCCTCCTTCCCCGCCTCTCTGCTTTTGGGCGCCCCTTTGCGCTATCCAGAGTGATTTTACAATAAAAACACGAAATTCGGCAAATAGATGCGGGAAATCACAATGGTCAAAGTTCAGATAGGCTGGCACTTTGGGCGAGCCGTAGCGCAGCCTTTCAATCGGGATGAAAATCTTTCCTCACCATCCTTAGCTGAGAGTTTGCCAACGTTTTAGTCCTTCTCGTGGCGGGGTTGCAAGAGATGGCTGCTCGCCAGCGACTTTGACCCCTGGTCCCCAGCTCAATGAAAGGAAGTGTAGCGCCGTTATCCCAATATTCGGCAGGAGCTGATTTTAGCAGGAAGTTTGCGTTGGCCTATCAGGCTTGTATAATTGGGGAAGAAAAAGCCAGGAGGTGTAAGATGGATTTCTCATTCCGTGAGCGGCAGGATAACTTGGAGCGCCTGGGGAGAGAAGAGTTTGATATCGTGGTGATAGGCGGGGGTATAACAGGGGCAGGGATAGCTTGGGATGCAGCGCTGCGGGGCTTCTCTACCGCTTTGATTGAAAAGGGGGACTTCGGAAGCGGCACAAGCTCCCGCTCCTCTCGCCTCATCCACGGCGGGTTGCGTTACCTCCGCTATTTCCAAGTGGATTTGGTTTACGAGGCTTGTCAGGAGCGGTTCCTGCTTCTGAGGCACATTGCTCCCCACATGGTAAGGCCATTGCCTTTCATCTACCCCGTTTACAAAGGCCATGGGATGGGACTCCCGGAACTGCGGGTGGGGATGTGGCTTTATGACCTCTTGGCCTTTTCCCGCCGGGTTGGACGATACCGGATGCTGGGGCCGGATGATGCTTTGAAAGTAGAGCCAGCTCTGGAGAAAGCAGGCCTAAAAGGAGCAGCCTTCTTCTACGATTGCCTGGGCAACGATAGCCAAATCACTCTGGCTACCGTGAAGGCCGCTTACAAGGCCGGAGCTGTGCCCCTGAACTACGTGGAAGCCATCGGATTGCTCAAGAGCCAAGGGAAAGTCCGAGGGGTAGCTGTCCGCGATGTCCTCACCGGAAAAGAGTTGGAGGTCAAAGCTAAATTGGTGGTGAATGCTGCTGGCCCTTGGGCCGACCAAATACTGGCCATGGATTCGCCAAGCTACACCGAAGGGCTACGCCTGACTAAGGGGATTCACTTAGTGGTGCGGAGGGAAAGGATAGGAAACCAGAACGCCATGACCATTTCCTCTCCCAGGGATGGAAGGTTCGTCTTCCTCATCCCTTGGTGGCAGTTTACCATAATAGGCACTACCGATACCGATTACCAAGGAGACCCTGATATCGTCTATGCCGATGCCGAGGATGTGGACTACCTCCTGGAGGCTGTAAACCACACCTTGCCCCACGTTGAATTGAGGTCGGAGGACGTAATAAGCACTTTTGCAGCCCTCAGGCCTCTGGCCTTCAAAGGAGGCGCTTCCCCCTACGAGGTCTCCCGCAAGCACCGCATCTTTGAGACTCCAGGGGGGATGCTTTGCATCGCCGGAGGCAAGTTCACCACTTACCGCAAGATGGCTTGTGACTTGGTAGATAAGGCCGCAGAAAAATTGGCCAAAGAGTTCTCCCGCTTCCCCAAGGATAAATGCCGAACTTACCAAACCCCGCTTCCTGGGGGAGAACACCTGCCCGATGGAGAAACTTTGGCGCTCTGGGAAAAGGCCACGGGCTTAAGCAAAGAGCAAATAGATTACCTGTCCTTCTCCTACGGCTCTGAACTGGAAAACGTAGTCCGCCTAATTCAGACCGACTCTTCCCTGGCCGAGCCTATCGTCCCAGGGTTGCCGTATGTAAAAGCCCAAATCATTCACGCCGTCCGCCACCAGATGGCCATTACTTTGAAGGATTTCATGGTCCGACGCACCCGCATCCTCTACGAAGCCCCCGATGGCGGCCTTGGCGCAGCTCCGGAGGTAGCTCGGCTGATGGCTGCGGAGCAAGGTTGGGACCAGGCCAGAGTGGAGAAAGAGCTGGCCGACCTTAGGCAAGAGTGGGAGAAAACTCAGCGGTTCCGCCGCTCCTGAGGAGGAAAATGAATTGAACCTGCTTTTAACTGGGAAACCAGGCATAGGCAAGACCACAGTCATAATGCGTGTGCTGGAAGCCTTGAGCATCCCAGTTACCGGCTTCTACACCAGGGAAATCCGAGGCCCCAGAGGGCGCTTGGGCTTTGAAGCCGTGACTTTGGATGGTAAAAGGTGCACCTTGGCCCATGTAGACTTCCACAGCCCATACAAGGTGAGCAAATACGGGGTTGATGTGGCCACCTTTGAGCGGGTGATTGTGCCATCAGTAGAGCCAAGCCTTAACCCTCAGGCGGCCATGATTGT
>JAPWUT010000252.1 GCA_028275425.1 Anaerolineae bacterium
GAAGGAGATTCCATGTTCCTGAGCTTTGCGGATTTGAGCCAGTAGGCGGGCTGTGGTTTGGAGGGCTTCTACGGGGATGCAGGCCCTATTGGTGCAGTTTCCGCCTATTTCCCTTCTCTCAATGAGGGTGACTTTGGCTCCCAATTGCGCAGCCCTTATGGCGGCGGCTACTCCTCCTGGCCCTCCTCCTATGATTATGATGCGGCGCACTTTAATTCCTCCCTTTGCGGGGCTGAGTTTAACCTTTGCTTTCCTTGCGTTTTCGTTGCAATAGCCACGCCCCTGAAGCCCCCGCAATCACGAGGCCCAGTGAAGAAGGGCAGGGGAATGGAGGTGTGGAAGGGCGGGTAGCAGGGGTAGATTTTTGCTTCAGGTAATTCCTCCACTTAGCATCAAGCTCGTCAATGGTTAAGCCGTAGATTTTACTCAAAGCCTCCTCTTGGGGGCTCCCTTTTGCAAACTCGGCCAAGAACTCACGCATCTTTTCCTTGCCGTACTCTTTGAGGAGAAACTCCACGAGGCTGTAAGCTTCAGCGTAGAAAAGGTCTACTTTCTCCGGCTCGCCTACGTAGCCTGATAGGGAGCGGACCGAAATCAATTTCCCTTCCCTTAAGGCTTCCTCTAAAGCGAGGGCGTTCTTGGCTGGCAGTTCCCCTTCGGCATACATGGCCAATCCTTCATCAAGCCAGCGGGGCAAAGGGGAGCTTAGGGGGCTTTCAACCGCTTTCCCTACAACTAAGTGGCTCAGCTCATGGGCTATGGTCTTATCCAAATCGGGGTCTGTCCCTAAGACTACTACTGTATCCTCTGAAAGGACCATGCCCAAAGTTACCGTGGCCTCATCAAAGGTTTGGCTGCGTGATGGGATAGCTTCTCGCATATCGCCGCGGGAAGCATAGATGTAGATGTTTACCGGGCCTTGGAATTCAATTCCCATGTCCTGTTCAAGCCTTTCCAGGGCTTTCTGGGCTGCCTCCAGAAGACTTTTGGCCCAATCTTCTGTCCCTTTGTACCAATAGAGGGTGACGGGGCCGCTCTGAAGGGAGCGCCACTTGAAGCGATTGTCTTCGTAGCGGAAGGAGGTAGGCTCGGTCTTGAAGATGGTTCCATCCTCGGCCTCAAGTCGCCAGTAATACTTTACGAGCGTGCCTGGGGCCAAAGCGCCTCGGCCCAATTCCCACTCCCAGCTTGCTTCTATGTGGGTTCCGGGTTTAAATTGCGGGGCTTGTTTGTGCACAATGCCAGATTGGCCTAAGGAGTAGATTAGGAAAACCCGGCTTATCGGTTTAGGGGCCTCCGCTACAAGGCGGAAATTTATGCTTTTGGCGAACTCGTAGGAATACTCGTTGGCTTCAACTTTAAGCCCTTCCTGGGCCAGGGCCGGAAGCGCAAGCAGGAAAACAAGGGTTAAAATCCACGCCCACCTAATCCAGCTCTTCCACCGGGACATCCCGATATTTATCTCCTTCCTCTATGAGCATTATAGGTATGCCATCTCTGACCGGGTATTTGCGCTGGCAATCTCGGCACACGAGCCATTTTTCTCGGATGTAATCCAAGAGGCCGGCATCGGGGCCGTTGCGCACGCAAGCTGGGCACCTGAGTATATCCAAAAGGTCCTTCGGAATCATTTTTCCCCCTCCTCAAACGGATTTTCTGGAGGCTCCGGGGTGCTCATGACCACTTGGCCTTTTATGTAGCCCCCTTCATCCAGAAGGAAGGATTTCACGGTTATATCACCCCATATCCTCCCACCGGCGAGGAGTTCAACTCTATCGGCTTGGATAGTGCCTTTGAAAGCACCGGATACCGATACCGCCTTGGCTTCTATATCGGCTACCACCTTGGCCGATTCACCTAAGATGACGTTGGCCTGGGTTTTTATGGTCCCCTCGTAGAAGCCATCAATCCTTATGCTGCCCTGGCTTTCCAGCTGGCCTTTGAAGCTTGCCCCAGGCCCTATGACGACTTCAATGTAGGCTGGGGAGGGTTTAGCCTCTCGGCTCCGCAGAATCCTCATTTCCCCTCCGTGTTCAGGGAAAGGAAAATCATTGGGTCTAAGGGCTTACCGTTCAACCGGATTTCATAGTGAAGGTGGGGGCCATCGGTCTTGCCAGTGTCCCCGGAGAGGGCAATGACTTGCCCTTCTCTTACTTCGTCCCCTTTCTTGACCAAGAGGTAGGAGTTGTGGGCATATATGGTGGAGTAACCCATCTCATGGGCTATTTCCACCATGAGCCCGTAGCCTGCCTTCCATCCAGCAAAGATGACCTTGCCCCTCTTCGTAGCCTTTACCGGTGTCCTGTACCATACTCCTATATCAATCCCGGTGTGGAAATCTTTCTTGCCCATGAAGATGCGGGGGCCGAATTCGGAGGTTATTATAGGCTTGACATCCACAGGCCAGCGGGTAGGGGCTGCGGCTAAGAGGGCGAGCTCTTGGCGAAGCTCATCCGGGTTATCTCTCTTTTCAGGTGGTATCCTCAGCAATCGCACCAACAAAGCTTTTTCCAGACTTTTGAGGTCGGAACTCTGGCGCGTAAGTATATCCTGAAGTTGCTGGGCCGTATCTAATTCCTGAGCAACCGTTTTGAGGACGAAGCCAGTTCGGTTAGAGGTTTCTTGTTGGCTTGGAAGGGTAGGTGTAGGCTTAGGCAGGCCTGTTAAATCCCGGACTTGTTCTGCAAGCTCATCTACTCCTTTAGCCCAGGCTTTGAGGGCTTCCAATTCCTGGGCTATTTCCTTCACCTCCCCCTGCTGGGTGGAGATAATTAGGCGCAAGATGCGGGCCTTATCCTGGGAAAGTTTTTGCTCCTGCTTAAGGGCAGCTAATTCCTGCAAGTTACGGTAGTAGCTTAAGGAGAAGTAGGCCAAGGCTAAGAGGAGTGCCAGGCTTGCCAGAAGCATCAGTTTTAAAGGCCAGCGGGGGAGGGAAAGTTGTTTGACGGGCTTTTCGGGCGAAGAGATTATCAAAATTGTTAAGTTATCCGGCTTCCT
>JAPWUT010000253.1 GCA_028275425.1 Anaerolineae bacterium
ACGGCGGCGAGACGGTGACCATCACCTTCCAGGTGCGGGCTCAGACCGGCCGGGGCTGGGTGGAGAATACTGTCTCCGTTAACGGCCAGGTAAGTGCCCAGAGCCTGGAGGCTACGGCGCGGACCTTTGTTAACCCCTATCAGCTGTTCCTGCCGCTGGTAATGAGGAATTACAGTCCGTAAAGGGTGAAAGCTGATTAACCGGAGTCAGCCTGGCTGCGGCGGGGCGGTGTGCCTTAAAAGGGCGCACCGCCCTGTTAGTTTCGGAGGGTAAAAAGCAAGAGGGCAAGCCTTACAGCAGAGGCTTGCCCTCCTTAACCCTCCGGCTTTTAATGGCTCAGCTTACTTTTCCAGTGTGCAGATGGCACCAGGTTGCTTTATCCTGAGGGCAACGGTCTCAAATACCCGGAATTTGTGCTCCATGTTTGAGCTCTCCAAGTAAGCAGTGACCATGTCTTGCCCAATCGCCAGGTCCATGTAAACGGGCTTGGGGGAAAGAACTACCACCCTGTTTTCCGGAACAGCCGGGGTGAAGAATAGGCCCGCTTCGGCTACTTTTTTCACAAGTTCTACTTCCAGAAGGCCCTGGCGACCTACTACTCTCTGAAGCAGAGCATAGGCTGCAGGGTTCATGATTACTGCATAGGGGCCATAGAAGCCAGAGGAGGTGAGTTTGGCTACAGCTTTGGAGATGTCGGTTAGGGCCTGGCCTTCCTTTTCCCAATCGCCAAGGGGAAGGATTTGACGGCCTGAAGCGTTAAGTAAGCCTTCAAGACCGGTTTCTTCGCAGCCCTTGAAGATGAGCTCATCTTCTTCAGCAGCACAAAGGGCTGCTGCCGCCGCTATCGGGCCTATATCAAAAGGTTGCCCCCGCTCAAAGGCGTCCAAGTCCCTGGAGGTTATGGCGAAATCCCGGCAAATCATCACTAAAGGTAGGTGTTTGCTCAGCTCAGCCTTTATGGGTTCACCTTCTGCCAGCTTGTAGCTGTAAAGAGGCACCGTGTAAACCCCAAAGCCCAAGGGACCGTAAAGCTGGAGGAATTTTCGCCCTACCAGAATTTGGCTGGCTACTTCTTTTACCGTTTTGTCAATTAGTTCCCAATGGGAAGGACTTAAAGGCACAGCTTCGCGCATAAGGATGTGCTCCATGTTTAACCCTCCTCTTTTTTGATTAGGCTTCCTATGGTCCAACCGGAAGGGCTTAGGTGGCTTATCCTCTCCAAGAGCCTCTTGAAAAGGCCTTCATGATATAGCTCGTGGCCCTTCAGGGTTTCCAACAGTTCCCTCACTGCCGGCTCTTGCACTTTGCCTACAAAGTCTTCATATTTTTGGGCGGTCTCTGTTTCCAACTTTATATCGGCTCGGAGCATGGCTTGCACTTCACGAGCGAGGTCAACCGGGTGGTGTTCAATGGGTATGGGCTTACCTAAGCTGGCAAGCTTTTCCGAAAGCCAACCCATGTGTTGCATCTCGTTTATGGCTTGAAGTTCCAGTTGCCTGGAGGTTTCCTCGTCTTTTACCAGGAAGGAATGGAACAGGTATTGCAGGATTGCGGCGTATTCGTGGCGTATACCCCATTCCAGGGCTTCCAGCACAGAGGGGGAAGGGGTAGGCGGGGTGACAGCTTCTTCGGGCGAGCTTTCCAAGCGGAACTTTTCCCCAAGTTCTACGAATATTCCACGGTGGCGCTCTTCATCGGCAAGGATGCGCTCCAAGTCTGAGCGGAGGTCCGGGTTCTCTATTGCGGAGATGTAGGCTCGGTACATGGCTATGGCCCGCTCTTCAGCTTGGACGTCTCTGTCCATCCATTCGGCCTTGGTTTCTCCGCCCAGGTCCGTGAAGCCTCGTTCAATGGTTGGGAGGCCTTGGAGCTTGACAATCCAGCGGGAGAGCATCCAGAAATGGCGCATTTCGTCCCGGGCTATGCCTTCAATTTCGCAGGCCTCTTCCCCCTCACCCATAGCGTAGGCATGCAGAAGGTATTGGATTACGGCGGCATGCTCATCCTTCGCTGCCGCTCTGAGCATCTCTACTAAATCGGCCATAATTTACCCCCCTTTCTTAAGTAGCTTCTCCAAGCGGGCGTATTCTCCTTCCAGGAAGTTGGCGTGGAAAGCTTCTTCGTCCCTGAGCTTCTCAAAGATGGCCTTTACATTGGGGTCATCGGCCAGGTCCATTGCCAGCTGGTATTTGTCCCGAGCGGCTTTTTCTTCAATAATCATGACCTTGAGGAAATTGAGCCAGTCCATGGTTAACCTCCGTCAGGAAATTTTTTTGAACTTTTCCCTGGGCGCATTGCAAACCGGACAACGCTCCGGGGGAGAGCCTTCGGCTATGTAGCCGCAAACTTGGCAAACGTAATATTCAGGCGCGGTTTCGGCTACCAAGTGCTGGAGGGCGTGCTTGTATAGGGAAGCATGCTCTTCCTCCACGTCGCGAGCGTGGCTGAAGGTTATGGAGGCTTGTTTATCACCTTCCTCTTCCGCTTCCTTTATGAATTGAGGGTAGAAAAGCCCGCCCGCTTTTTCTTCCCTTTCAAAAGAGGCTTTGAGGTTGGATTCAGTGTCTTTGGTGACGACTTCTCCCAGGAGTTTGAGGTGGCGTGTGGCGTGGACGCGTTCCGCTTCGGCTACGGCTTTGAACAGAGCAGCTATCTGAGGATAGCCTTCTTCCTCGGCTTTTTCGGCATAAGCCAGGAGGCGAAAATAGGCCTTGGCTTCCGCCACGAAAGCCGTATACAGGTTTTGCTTTGTCTTCTCGCCCATGCTACTTCCCGATGTTCTCCAAAGCTGCCAATATCTCGGATATATCCGGAACTTGCCGGATAGGGTATATCTTCTTGAACCTTACGACCCCCTCTTCATCAAGGATGAAAACCGCCCTTTCACTGAAGCCGTTCTTCTCGCGGAAGATTCCGTAGGCCTGAGCTACGCCTCCGTGTGGCCAGAAATCGGCCAGGAGGGGTGTTTGCTTAACGCCTATGGCATCAGCCCA
>JAPWUT010000254.1 GCA_028275425.1 Anaerolineae bacterium
CCGCCATGGGGGCTTAGCCCCCTGGACCCCCCTTTCCCACCCCAGTTGGCTTAGGGTCTGCCAGCGTTTTGGGTCCCACTCGTGGCGGGGTTGCTAATGCGGGCAACTCGTTCCCTCTTTTGAATTTGTGGGGGCACATCCCTAACCCCCTGGGATGGGGCTGCGCCCCCTCCACCCCCAGCTTAATCAGTGAAGATTTTGATGCCCCGCTTGCCGTGGTTTAGGGAGTTTCCTACCCCTTTTCGTGGGCGGGTTGGCAAGAGTTAAGCGCCAGTAAAGGCCAAAGTCTGATCACCAATCAGAGTAAATGCTCCACCGACGGGGCTAAGGTCGTGGATTTCTGGGGCAAAGCCGAAGCGGTTTAGGTAGGCTTCCCTTAACTTCTCCCGCAAAGCAGGAACTGCACTCTCCTCCACCAAAGTCACGGTGCAACCACCAAAACCGGCCCCTGTAAGCCTTGAACCGTATACCCCCTCGCAAGACATGGCCGTTTCCACAAGGAAATCCAGCTCGGGCGAGCTAACTTCGTAAAGTTCCCGCAAGCTCTTATGGGAAAGGACCATAAGCCGGCCAAAGTTCCTTAGGTTTCCCTTTTCCAAAGCTTCCTTAGCCTCAAGCACTCTGGCATTTTCCTCCACTACATGCTTTGCCCGGCTCTTTATGGGCTCAGGCAAAAGTTCTTCCCACCCAGGCATTTCCTCAGGCTTAACATCCCTCAGGAAGCGAACTTGAGGCCAACGGGTTCGGAGAATAGCGACCGCTTCCTCGCATTGCTTCCTACGGAGGTTATACTCGGAACGGGCCAGCTCCCTCCTAACCCGAGTATCGGCAACCACTATGGATATGCCAGCTGGCAAAGGGACGTAGTGGTATTCCAAGGTAAGGCAATCCAAGAATATGGCATGGCCTTCCCGAGCCAGGAGCGATGTCCATTGGTCCATTATCCCACAGCGCATCCCAACAAATTCGTTCTCTGCACGTTGGCAGAGAAGGGCAAGCTTTTCCCTATCGGGTTCTACCCCGGCCAGGGCCAGGAAAGCCAAGGCTATGGCTACTTCCACCGCCGCTGAGGAGCTCATCCCCGCCCCAATTGGCACATCGCCCCCGATAACGGCCTTTATGCCCGGAAGCTTGAAGCCTTCTTCCCGGAGAACCCACGCTACCCCCTGGACGTAATTGCTCCAGGGTTTAAAGGGGTTAAAAGCGATGCCATCTAAAGGGAAAGAGGCTTCATCTTGAAAATTGACAGCGTAGAAAGTGGCCTCAGGCATGGGATTGCGAGAAGCCGCTACCCAGACGTAACGGTTGACGGCTACGGGGAGGACAAAGCCTCCGTTGTAGTCGGTATGCTCACCTATGAGGTTTACTCGGCCTGGGGCAAAGGCTATAACTTCTGGCTTTTCACCCCAACGCTTGGCAAATTCCTGTTCGGCCAGAACATTCATAGGCTAACTTATGCCAACGATTTTCCCTTGTTTTGTGTAAACCCTCGGCAGGCGGGAAGTCAAAGAGGCCACCACCTCGTAGTTTATGGTCTCGGCCCAGCGGGCTACTTCCTCCGCTCCAATTCTCTGCCCGCCTTGCTCTCCTATCAGGACCACTTCATCTTCCATCGCTACTCCATCCACCTCGCTGACATCCACCACAAATTGGTCCATGCAAATCCTCCCCACAATCGGGGCCCTGGCACCTCTTATCAGAACGAAACCGCGGTTGGAAGCAAGCCGATGGTAGCCATCACCGTAGCCTACAGGAACCAGGGCAACGCGAGTAGGGCGAGAAGTCACATAAGTGCGCCCGTAGCTTATGGGAAAACCAGGGGGAAGAGTCCTAACCCTGGCTACCCGACTCTTTAGTGAAAGGGCCGGAACCAGGGGAAACGGGGGCTCAACTTCTTCCGAGGGCCGCAACCCATAGAGGATTATCCCCACCCTGACCGCTTGCAAGTGCATCTGGGGGAAACGGACTGTGGCCGCGCTGTTGCAAGCGTGCTTCAAGGGGAAGTGAAAGCCAGCCCCTTCCAGCTTCTTGGCTACGTCCATAAAGGTTTCAAATTGCTTGAGAGTGTAAAGGGTGGAATCATGGCTGGTTTCGTCAGCCACGGAGAAATGGGTGTAGAGGCCTTCAAGCGCCAAGCCTGGAAGCGAGGCTACCCCTTTCACGAACCCTTCCACTTCTTCCGGCAGAAGGCCAAAACGCCCCATCCCCGTATCAACTTTGATGTGGACAGGCAACGTTTTCCCAGCCTTTGTGGCTTCGTCGGAGAAGGCTTTGGCTTGCTCCAAGGTTATGAGGGTAGGGGTAAGGTCGTTTTGAACTGCAAGGGGCACTTCGGCTAAGGGGATATAGCTCATGACCAAAATCGGGGCGTTTATCCCTGCTTGGCGGAGCTTAACCCCCTCTCTTACCCTGGCTACTGCCAGCCTGGAGGCGCCCGCTTCCAGCGCAACTTGTGCTACGGGGATAGCTCCATGGCCATAGGCATTGGCCTTTACTACGGCGATGAGCTCAACCCTATCGCCTATGAAGGCCTTAACGTTCTTTACATTGGCCTCAATGGCGCCAAGATTGACTTCAGCCCAAGAAGGGAAAGCAATTTCCCCCTCGGCCATTTAGCCTCCAAGGTAAGCTTTCTTGACCTCGGGGTTATTGGCCAATTCTTCGCAAGGGCCTGAAAGGACGATTGTCCCGGTCTCTAATACGTAACCCCTATGGGCAAGCTTCAGAGCCTGGCGAGCGTTCTGCTCTACCAAGAGGATTGTAGTGCCCTGGGCGTTTATTTCCCTTAGGACATTGAAAATCTCCCTGACCAAAACTGGAGCAAGGCCCATGGATGGCTCGTCCAGGAGCATGAGGCGGCCACGGCTCATCAAAGCCCTGCCGACCGCCAACATCTGCTGCTCCCCTCCTGACAGAGTCCCGGCCAACTGGTTCTTCCTTTCAGCGAGGCGGGGGAAGAGGGCGAAAACCCTCTCGTAGTCCCT
>JAPWUT010000290.1 GCA_028275425.1 Anaerolineae bacterium
AGCACATCCCCCAAGCCCCCTGGGAGGGGGCTCCGCCCCCTCCACCCCCCATCGCCCGCCCTCGTGGACTTTGGGTTCGCCAGAGTTTTTGGGTCCCAATCGTGGCGGGTTAACCCCTCCCTCAACCGGCCTTCCCCGAAGCGGGGGAAGGAGAACTCTGCCCTTACCTCGCAGGGGGCACAGGGGGTGAGTTTCACTCCCTGGGCCCCCGCATTTTGCGTTAGCGCATCACCATAGCCATGACCGCCTTCTGGACATGGAGCCGGTTTTCAGCTTGGTCAAACACTACGGAGCGCCAACCGGGCCCTTCGGTCTTGTCAATGACTTCATCGGTGACTTCAAAGCCTCGGTCGCAGGGCAAGCAGTGCATGTAAATGGCCTCGGGATGGGCCAGTTTCATCTTCTCGGCATCGCAAATCCAGTGCTTGTTGGCCTCAAAGAGCTCCTTGGCTTTCTGTGGGCTGTCTTCCCCAACCGGTGGCTTGAAGATGGGCACCGCTGCCCAAGATTTGGGGTAAACAACGTGAGCCCCGCGGAAGGCCTCCTTCATGTCGTTAACAATCTGGAAGGACCCACCGTAGCGCTTGACGTTTTCCTCGCAAGCTTTAATCACTTCAGGGTCAAGCTCAAAGCCCTCAGGGTGAGCCAGGACTACATCCATGCCCATCATGGTAGCGGCAATTATGGCCGACTGTGGCACTGCCCTCGGCTTGTGGATGCTTGGGGAGTAAGCCCAGCTCATGACGAATTTGACCCCGGAAAAGCCCCCGAACTTCTCTTTCACCGTCAGGATATCGGCAAGGGCCTGGAATGGATGGCATTTATCGCACTCCATATTTAGGACCGGTATATCGGCCCAGTAGGCGAAGTTGCGAATTAGCTCATGAGCAGCACCGTATACCCAATCAACGGGCTCGCCATAGCAGCGGATAGCGATGCCGTGCCCCATGCGGGAAAGGACCCTGGCTACATCGGAGACCCTTTCGGTTGTATAAGCCACTTCTTTTCCGGGAAGGGCTGGGGTGTAGATTTGCTCAGGCTCAAGGTAGTGGGCGTGGCCTCCAAGCTGAGTCATGCCCGCCTCAAAGGAGTTGCGGGTCCTAAGGGAACGGTTGTAGAAAATCATGAAGAGGGTCTTGCCCCTGAGGATATGGTCGTGCGGCTCGCCCAGGACGAACCGCCTCTTGAGGTCAAGGGCTACATCAAGGATAGTCTCTATCTCTTCTCTCGTCCAATCCAGAAGGCTTATAAAATCGCGGCCTCGGAACGTGTCGGTCTTCATACGCCTCCTCCTTATCCTGATTTTGGGCCAAATTTTAGCACAAAAAGCGTAAGGGGCAAAAAGGACGAGCTGGCACCCTCGCTGACTGGGGGTTCGCCAGCGCCCCGGTTTAATTAAGGCCGGCGGAGAATGTGAGGCTTGCATTTTGGCAAATCCTACTTTGTATGCTACAATATTCCCACTATGGTGAGCGGAGACGCATCGGGAACCATAAAGCAAAGGCCTGGAAGCGAACTTCCGCTTCCCAGGCTTATTTATTTCAACCAAGGAGGTGATTCTTCATGGGTAACAGTAGCTTTCTGGACCTTTTGACCCAAATCTTTGAGGGGAAGTGGGGGAAATGGATAGTAAACCTTGTGGTGATACCGGCCCTCCTCTTCGCCGCCCTCTGGCTACCCCCAATTTCCCTGAGGGAAAGGGTCCTGGAAGCAGGCTTCACCACAATTGACGATGAAACCGGTGGCTCAGTTCTGGACCCAGACGGGACCCAAATAACCATCCTGCCGGAAGGAATGGTAGCGCCTTTCCGGATTCGCCTCTCCAGCATCCCGCGCGTTGATTTCCTTAAAGGCGCCGGCGGGATGGCCGAAGCGGCTAAAAAATTGCCTAAAAATCTGGAAATAAAAAGCCCCCTCTACAAAGTCAGCTACAGGGGCACAATCCCCACCTCCGTAATCTTGACTGTGCCCATCCCCAATGATGCCGAACCCCACAAAACCTTGGACATATACTATTGGGACGGCTCCCAGTGGAAATGGCTGCCCCATCAGCTCATCCCCGAAGATGAACTGCTGGAATCCCGCATAGATTTCGTCCCCCAAGCCTTCGCCGTAATGCAGACTAAACCATTCCCTCCCTTCGTCTCCGCTGACCTCCCACTCAACGGCTCTATGCCTCCTGAGGCCAAGGAAGCTCTGGTGGAAATAAACCCCCAAGGCCTCTACCTGCAGGGAGATGGCACATTGGGAGGAAGAATGCGGGAGCTTTCCCCTGAGGAACGCTCGGCCTCCCTCTTCATCCTGCCAACTATAACCAACTGGGGGCCCGACGGCGTTGTCCGAAGCGATTACATTGACAACCTCCTTGTAGACCAAGCCCTCCAGGAAAAGCACATCAAAGAAATCGTAAACTTCGTGGTGAGCAACCACTTCTCAGGGATAGACATTTACTACCGCGATTTTAACCCGGAGCTAAAACCCGATTTCGTGAACTTTATCCGCAAGCTCGCCGATGCTCTCCACAAAGAAAACAAGCTCCTTTCCATAAGGGTTGACCTCCCAACTCAGATAGCTGAGGATCGCTGGGAGACCGGAATATACGATT
>JAPWUT010000255.1 GCA_028275425.1 Anaerolineae bacterium
CTCCAGCTCAAAGAGAGGGAAAGGTTGATAAAAGTTGCCTGGGGAGCAAATAACCAGCACCGCTACCCTGTAACCATAGCGGTTAGAGCCTTTGACCGAGAAGGGCTTTTCCGGGACATCGCTGAAATTGTAGCCAATGAAGGGGTGAACATAGCCAGTGCCGAGATTACAACCCGCAAAAAATTCAATGTAGCCATCATGAAAGCCACCTTAGAGATAAGCTCGGCCGAGCAGTTAACCCGAATTTTGGAGAAGATTTCCCATCTGCCCAATGTAATTGAGGCTTATCGCCACACAGGTTGAAGTCTTTAAGGCGTTTTTTCTGGTGGAACCACCTCCGGTTTCCACAGCCTGCGCACCTTATCGGAATAGCGTGCTTGTTGAAGCCATTCGTCCAAAGCTGCCGCCCTCTTCTGAGCCAAGTAATCGGGGTCAAGCTCCCGGTTCATCTCATGCCCTTCCACTTTTATTATGTGGTAACCGCGGGAAGTGCGCACCACATCGCTGATTTCGCCTACCTTGAGGGAAAAGGCTACGGCATCAAAAGCCGGCTCCCATTCCCCCTTGGGGAACCAGCCAAGGTCGCCGCCGTTCTCCTTAGTGTCTTCATCCTTGGAATACTTGCGGGCAAGCTCAGCAAAATCGGCTCCCGCCTTTAGCTCCTCCAGCACCTTCTTGGCCTCTTCTTCCGAATCCAACAGTATGTGGCGAGCATGAACTTGTTCAGCGGTGGTGGGGACTTTTTCGGCTAAGGCTTGGCGGAGTTTCTCCCGCAGGAGTTCCACCGCTATCATTTCCCGGTATTCTTGCTCTGAAATGCCCGCTTCTTTCCCCAAAATGGAGAGGAAGGACTGGTAGAGCCGGCGGAAATCCTCCTCGCTCATCGGCGTTGGCGAGGGGGTTGGGGTTTCGGTAAGCGTTTGGGTTGTAGTTATTGTGGTAGGGGTAGGTGTTGGAGGGTAGCGCTCGTATCCGAAGAGGCGTTCAATGTAGAGTTGGACTTCTTCCGGGCTTACCGTTATCCCCTCTTCGGCGGCCTTCTGCCTTATTAATTCCTCTTCAATCATTTCCTCCAACACCAGAAGGCCGACGTTTTCCAGCCGGGATTGGAGGCTCTTAAGCTGGGAATCTATCAACTGGATGTAGAACTTGTCCTCTTCCTTTTGAGGGTCAAGGTAAGCCTTTTGGCTCTGGAGGGCCTCAATGTTCCTCTTGATGTTATATCGTTCCAGCCGAACCCGTCTCTGGTAAGCATCGGTCCTTATCGGGGTAGAACCGACGATAGCCACCGGGGAAGCAGGCTTAGCGTAGAGCTCCTGGTAAAGGCCTAAAGCCAAAAGCAAGAGGATGATAAAGCCTACTGCCCCAAGGCCGATGTAGACGTAGAGGGTTTGCCGTTCTTCCTTCCTACGAATAGCCAGAGCTTTCTTGGTTTCGGGTTTGGGTGTTGGCTGTTTGCGTTTGGCCATTCAATTCCCCCTACATTCCGCTTTTGCGGATATGTTCGGAAGTGAAGGGCAAGAGGCCAAGGTGACGCGCCCTCTTTATCGCCAAGCTCAACTTCCGCTGATGCTTGGCGCAGGTTCCTGTCTTACGGCGCGGTTGGATTCTACCCCACTCGCTCAAGAAGCGGCGGAGCAGTTCCGGCTGCTTGTAATCAATTTCATCAATGTTTTCGGCGCAGAAAAAGCAGACCTTCTTTTTAGGGACAAATCTTCGGGGTTGAGCTGCTTGTTCCTTAAGTTCCGTAGCCAATTTTCACCTCCTCCTAAAATGGAATTTCGTCCTCTTCCTCTTCTTCAGGCGATTCTTCATCCAGGATTATCATTTCGTTAGCGACGACCTCGGTTCGGTAATGGCGGTGGCCTTCGGGGTCATCCCAAGCTCTGGTCTGGAGGTGGCCTTCAATGTAGACCTTCGAGCCTTTCTTGAGGCGGCGGCTGCAAATTTCGGCGAGGTTTCCCCATGCCACCACATTGAACCATTCGGTTGCGTCCTTCTTTTCCCCTTCGGGGGTGACCCAAGAGCGGCTGGTAGCGAGGCTGAAGGAAGCGATGGGCTTGCCGCTCGGGGTATAGCGGAGCTCTGGGTCCCTCCCGAGGTTCCCTATGAGGATTATCTTGTTCAGCCCCCTCGCCATTTCTCCTTACCCCCTTATTCTTCCGAAGTTTTTATTATGAGGTGGCGAAGGATGTTTTCGTTGAACTTTAGGGTTTGGTCCAGCTTGTTGACAGCTTCGGGGGGAAGCTCCAGGTTCAGGAAGACGTAGTAGCCCTCTTTCTTCTTGCGGATGGGATAGGCAAAACGCCTGAGGCCCCAGGCATTTACGCCTTTTACATCTCCCCCCAGACTTTTGACCACCCGCTTCAAATCCTCCAAGTTTGAATCAATTTTGTTTTGCTCCAATTCAGGGCTAAATATACAAGCCAGCTCGTATTCCCTCATCCTCTTACCTTTCCTCCTTTTGGGTTTTGGAAAAAGCTTTGATAACTATAGCACAATGGGCTTTATTTGGCAAACTCGCCCACAAGAGGGTGCACGCACGATTTGTCAGTGGATTTAGAAGACGGCCTCTGTGGGATGGGGATTCGCTGGCGTTTTAGGGAAGGGTCATACCCCTAAGCCCCCCGCCATGGGGGCTTCGCCCCCTGGACCCTGTTTGCCCACCCCCGTTAGCTGATGGTTTGCCGACGTTTTGGGTCCCACTCGTGGGTGGGTTTGCTAATGGGGGCGACTCGCCCCCTCTTTTGAATTTGTGGGGGGACACCCCCCACAGCCCCCGCCAGGGGGGCTTGCGCCCCCCTGGCCCCCCCTTTGCCCACCCCCGTTGGCTGAGGGTTTGCCAGCGTCTTGGGTCCCACTTGTGGCCGGTTTGCAGGGGCTGAGCACTTTCCCCCTTTAAGGTTTTGTGGGGGGACACCCCCCACAGCCCTCGCCAGGGGGGCTTGCGC
>JAPWUT010000256.1 GCA_028275425.1 Anaerolineae bacterium
TTGCTGCGATATCCAGCCTGATAAGGGAAGCCTTCCCGGCCAATTCCTTCTCCAGCCCATCCACGATGGGCTTTGAAAAGAGGCAAACGCTTCAGGTATTGGAGAAGAATTCCACCACAACCGGCTTTCCACCGTTTACCAGGGCGTTGAACTCCTCAATGGAGCTCAGGGAACTTGGGCGATTCCTGAGGAGGAAATAAGCCAGGATTAAAACGAGGATTACTATGAGGGGTGCCAGATTCTGCTTGATAAACTGGGCCATAGCTCCTCCTTCAGCGTGGGATAATTATAGCTCCAAACGGGCATTCCACAACACAAGCATGGCAACCGTAACAGCGGCTTGCATCCACGAACGGAGGCTCCCCTGGGTCCACTTGGGTCAAAGCCTTGCTCTTGCAAGCCTGCCGCGCAATGCACTTCCGGCAAGAGTGGCACAATGCCACATCCACGTAAGGCACGCTCTTGGCTTGAGTTTTAGTATTATCTATAACCGGCATGCAACCCCTCCGTTTTCCCCTGCATACCCCTCCGGGGTATATTCTAACCGGAACAAGGAGCGATGTCAAGGGAAAGAGCTTGCCATGGCTGCTCTTTTACGCTAAAATTTTGGTGAGCGCTTCAAAGTAGACCCCATTGTTGGGCCGGATGCTGTAAAGTCAACCTTGCGGAGAAATATTCGGATACCGTGTAATCTCACTGAGGAAAGGCAAAGAGGAGTTGGGAGGCTCTCATCATTACTTTAGCGGGTATGCTACGTATTTTATCCATTAGGCGCATTTGGTGGATAATCTTTGGTTTTATGATGCTGGCAGGGTGTAGCACAACTTCAAGTACTACTTTTGTTTCACCTTTGCCAAATAATGTTGTCATCATACAGAACGAGGGTTATATTTGTTTCCATGAGATTGAAAACTCTTTGGAGGCTCGCGGATACTTTATCCCAAAAGGCTGTTTTTCCAGTAGTTGCACAAGGCCAATCCGGCAAACTATTGATATTATGGTGGACACAGCGCAGTTTGCGATTCGCTTCAACACATTGTTTGTACTGATTGATCCATACGCCGCTCAAGGAAAACCCCGCGGCAGTTATGCATGCACTGACGACTGTGGCGGCGCAGGTAGTATTCAATTTGATATTGGCGACCTTGAAAGAGGGACTTATTCTGTTTGGTTGGGTGAGCGTAATTTAGGCCAGATAAGTTTCCCGCCTAACATCATAACAGGGCGGGACATATGCTTTGGCGAGCAATGGTAGTTAATGTTATGTCAGCCAACGAAGAGGATATGCACAGGTTGCCCAACCCGCACTTTGAGCCGACAGGCTCCCTTCGGTCGGCCTGCGGTTCAAGCAAAAACCTTGGAATTGGAGGTGGAGGAATGGCTGAACGGCGAGAGGAAATTTTGAAGTTGCTGCAGGAGCCAGAGGCTCTGGATGAGGACTTGCGGCGGGAGATTTTGGAATATCTGCTCCGGCTTCCCCGCCCCCGCCGGATGACTTACGAGGAGTTCCTGGCATGGGCCGATGAGGATACCCTGGCAGAGTGGGTAAACGGTGAGGTGGTGGAATACACCCCTGCCAGCCGGAAACATCAAAATATTGCAGACTTTCTCACGGCAGTTCTGCGCACCTTCGTAGAGGCCAGACAACTGGGCGTTGTCCTGAGCGCTCCTTTCCAAATGAAACTGGCTCAGTCGGGGCGAGAGCCTGACTTGATGTTCGTGGCGAAGGAGCACTTGGACCGCCTGCAGGAAACGCATCTGGAAGGCCCCGCTGACCTGGTCGTGGAAATTCTATCCCCGGAAAGCATGGGCCGGGACAGGGGAGAAAAGTTCTACGAGTATGCACAGGCAGGGATTCCGGAGTATTGGCTGATAGACCCGGAGGGGGAGCAGGCAGAGTTCTACGTCCTGAAACGGCCAGGGCGGTACCAGGTGGAGATGGCTGGCTCGGAAGGGATTTACCACAGTTCGGTCATCCCAGGCTTCTGGCTGAAAATAGAATGGCTGTGGAAGACACCACGGGTTTTGGATGTGCTGCGGGAACTGGGCGTGATATAGGATTGCCTTTGAAATCAGCCTCGGGTGCGCCCCAGGGCTGAAACAATGGTCAGCACATGCCGCAGAATTGTTCTCACCGGTATACTAAACGCCCCTCCACCTGGCTCCGGATGTTCTTGTGGGTCCTCAAGTGCTCCTCCAGGACATCCCGCGCCGAAGTGCTGACTACCTTGGGCGGAGCCAGGGCAGTCAATTCCTCAGCGGTTAGGCCCAAGTTGGGGCCGGAGTTGGTGTAGTGGTAGCCTTGGAGGAGAACAGTGTAGTGCCCTTCGTCTGCAACCGGAATGCCACGAATGGTTAGCGATTCCAGCCGCCTATCCGCATCGTTGTAGACCGCTCGGACTTCACGGTTGACTTGATAGCATTCCCCTTCACGGTTCCGGTTCTCAGGCCGCATGATGTGGGCGAAGATTCCCTTCAGCTGTGCCCCGGTGATTGTGCAGCGGTAAAGCACATCATCGTAAGGGAAGGCCGCGTAGAGGTCCCCCAAAGTCACCGTCGGGCCTAAAGATTTGCTGCGGATGGAGCCACTGCCGACCAGAACCACGTCCGCGCCGGAACGCTCAGCGAAGATGTCGGCGAAGAGGTTGCCCAGCGCGGTCTCCTCCTCCCGCCGAGGATGCGTCAGCGCCTGGGAGAAGCGGCAGATGAGGGTGCCATATTTGCGGTCCACCGTCTCCTTGTAAGACTCAATGAACCGCTGGAGTTCCTGGTCCGGCTCGGCCAGATGGTTGTCCACCGGGATGAGTTGCCAGCGCCAATCCACGATGGAGTTAGTATCATCGTCCACCAAGATGTCAAAACGGCCGATCTGGTCGGTGCCAACGCCGGCCTGGACAATTAAAATGCCGTTAACTACTGCCGGCTGGTCCAGGATTGTGTGCGAATG
>JAPWUT010000257.1 GCA_028275425.1 Anaerolineae bacterium
CCATCGGCAACCTCATCGGTTATTTCCTGTCCCCGGTGAGCAGGCAAGCAGTGCATAACCATGACTTCGGGCTTGGCTTTGGCCACAAGGGCCGAGTTTACTTGATAGGGCGGGAAGACTTTAGCCCTTTCCTCAGCCTCGGCCTCCTGCCCCATGCTGGTCCAAACGTCGGTGTAAATCACATCGGCATCCTTAACGGCCTCGGCTGGGTCGTTGGTGATGGTTATCCGGCTGCCACTTCGGGAGGCAAATTCCATGGCCTTCCGCACTACTTCCGGACGCGGTTCGTATCCTTTCGGGGAGGCCACGGCCATGTCCATACCGAGCTTGGAGGTAATGAAGAGGAGGGAGTTGCAGACGTTGTTGCCATCTCCGACGAAGGCCAGCTTAAGGCCTTTTATGGTCCCGCGCTTTTCCCAGATGGTAAAGATGTCCCCTACGGCCTGGCAAGGATGGCTGTAATCGGAAAGGCCGTTTATCACAGGGACTCTTGAGTAGCGGGCCAGCTCTTCCAGGTCCTTGTGGGCAAAGACCCTGGCCATTATGGCGTCCACATAGCGGGAAAGGACTCTGGCTACGTCGGCCACGCTTTCCCTCTTTCCAAGCTGCACTTCATCGGGGGATAGGTAAATGGCATGGCCGCCGAGGTGCCGCATGGCCATCTCAAAGGACACCCTGGTGCGGAGGGAAGGCTTTTGGAAAATCATGCCCAAGGTTTTGCCCGCCAGGATTGGCTTATTGCCACCCTTTCTCCACTCTTCCTTGAGCCTTGCCGATAGCTCCAGGATGTGGAAAATCTCTTCGGGTGAAAGGTCGGCTATGGATAGAAAGTGTTTCATCCCGCACCTCCTTCATATGGGTTGGGTAATGATAGTTTCCCGAATCTTTTTAATGAAAAGGGCTTGGCCTTCTTTGAGGATTTTCTGCGCTTCCTCCCGCCACGGTCGGTAAAGTTTTTCCGGCTCGGCTGGGGTATAACCGCAGCTTTCAAAGGCTTTGGTCATTGGACTTTGCGGGTGGAGGGCCACTATCGCTACTTCGCACATTAGGGCAGATGCCTCGCTTTCAAGTGCTTTAAGCATTGCGCTCAAGGTTGCAAAGTCTTGGTTTTTGATTATCACTTCCTCAATTGAGGCCACCAGATTTTCAGCGTTCCACCCTAGAATACCCACAGCTTCTTCGCCTTGCAAGGCGATTATGTAGCCCTTCTGGAGGAGCTTTTCCAGAGCTTCTTCTTCAGAAATGGAGAGGAAGCGGGCAAAGGCTGGCAGGTCCTTGCGGTAAGCCTTGCGCGCCACCAGAGTGGGCCGAGGGGCCTTTTCCTCCTCGGGCTTTAGGGAAGCCATTATCCTTTCCCATTGGGCCTTGACCTGTTCCCAAGTGCGAGAGAGCGGGCCATCGTTGTAGATTACAACATCCGCCAAGGCCAGTTTGGCTTCCTGAGGCGGCTGGGATTTGAGCCGAGCAACGGCTTCGTGAGGAGTCATGCCCCTTATTTCCACAAGGCGGCGGAGTTGCTCCTCCTCGGGGCAAGTCACGACCCATAGGGCATCGTAGCGGTTGTGCATCCCGGCCTCTACAAGTTTTACGGCCTCCACCACTATTACCCTTTCCTTGGCATTTTCTATGAGCCATTGGACCCATTTTATGACCCGTGGGTGGATTAGAGCTTCCAGCCTCTTGAGAGCTTCTGGGTTCCCAAAGACCTTAGCTGCCAGCCTTTTGCGGATTATCCTCCCCTCTTTGTCCAGGATATCTTCGCCGAACTCGCGCACTACGGCTTGCTGGAGGGCCTTGTCGTTATCCAAAAGCCAGTGGACAAGCCGGTCGGCGTCAATGACTTTGGCGCCCAAGCGCTCCAGCATTCTGGCTACTACGCTTTTACCTGTGGCTATGTTCCCAGTTAGGCCGATTACGTATTTATCGCCGGGCATCTTTCTTCCCTTCCCTTTGGATGCTCTGGCGCAGATAGGCCATGATGAATTCGTCCAGCTCGCCTTCCAGAACCCGGTAGGGGTCGGTTACTTCCACACCGGTGCGGAGGTCTTTGACCAACTTGTAAGGATGGAGGACGTAGGAGCGAATCTGGTTTCCCCATCCGGCTTCTATCCGTTCCCCTTTGAGTTCGGCGATTTCTTGGGCTTTCTCTTCCATCTTCTTCTGGTAGAGTTTGGCCTTGAGTATGCGCAGGGCTGCCATCTTGTTGTGGTATTGGGAGCGCTCGCTTTGGCAAGAGACCACTATGCCCGTAGGCAAATGGACTATCCGAACGGCCGTGGCGTTTTTCTGCATGTGTTGTCCTCCAGGGCCGGAGGAACGGAAGGTCTCTATCCTCAAGTCCTCAGGTTTTATCTCTATTTCCACTTCTTCTTCTATGTCTGGCAGCACTTCCACCAAAGCAAAAGAGGTATGGCGGCGATGGGCGGCATCAAAAGGCGAAATTCTCACCAGCCTGTGGACACCCTTTTCGGCCTTGAGGTAACCGTAGGCGTAGGGGCCTTCTACGGCGATTGTAGCGCTCTTTATCCCCGCCTCTTCTCCGTAAGAAGTGTCCAGGATTTCGGTGTGGAAGCCTTTGCTCTCCGCCCACCTCAGGTACATCCTGAGGAGCATTTCGGCCCAGTCTTGGGCATCGACCCCACCAGCCCCGGCATGGATTGAGAGGATGGCGTTTTTGTAATCGTGTTCGCCGGAGAAAAGCAGCCTTCTCTCTTTCTCTTCCAAGGAGGCGGCTATGCTTTTGACCTCGGCTTCAAGCTCTTCCTCTTCAAACCCCAGTTTGGCCAGCTCCAGGGCATCGCGAGCTCTCTTCTCCAATTCCCTCCAGCCTTCCACTTCCTCGCGTAGTGATGCCAGCCTGCGCATTGCCCTGCTGGCCTCTACCGGGTCCGACCATATTTCAGGCGAGGCTGTTTTCTTTGCCAACTCTTCTATTTCTT
>JAPWUT010000258.1 GCA_028275425.1 Anaerolineae bacterium
GGCGGAGCCCCCATGACAGGGGGTTGTGGGGGGTGTCCCCCCACAAATTCAAAAGAGGGAACGAGTCGCCCACATTAGCAAACCCGCCACGAGTGGGACCCAAAACGCTGGCGAACCCTCAGCCTACGGGGGTGGGCAATGGGGGGTCCAGGGGGGCGAAGTCCCCATGGCGGGGGGCGTGGGGAGGTGTCCCCCCACAAAACCAAAAGAGGGGGCGAGTAGCCCACATTAGCAAACCCGCCACGAGTGGGACCCAAAACGTTGGCAAACCCAAAGCCTACGGGGGTGGGCAATGGGGGGTCCAGGGGGCCAAGCCCCCTGATACAAAATTTTTGAGCAACCCCCTCCTCATGGTATAATAGCCCCAAACCTGGGAAAGGAGCGGGAAAAGTGTTCAACCCTGTAAATGCGTTCCTTGGCCTTTTCTCCTTTGACATGGCCATTGACCTCGGAACAGCTACAACCCTCGTTGCCGTTAAAGGCAAAGGCATCCTCATCAACGAACCATCTATCGTGGCCCTGGAAAAAGAAACTGGCAAAATCTTAGCCATAGGCGCCGAAGCCAAAGAAATGCTGGGCCGGACCCCAGGAACCATAGCAGCCATAAGGCCAATAAGAGATGGGGTAATATCAGACTTTGACGTCACCGAAGCCATGATTCACCACTTCATCCGCAAAGTCCATGAAAAACTCCTCTTCCGCATCCCAAGACCAAGGGTTATCGTGGGCATACCAAGCGGTGTGACCGAAGTAGAGAAAAAAGCAGTATATGATGCAGTCGTGAGCGCTGGGGCCAGGGAAGTTTACTTGGTGGAAGAACCCATAGCCGCCGCCATAGGAGCTAACCTCCCGATAAACGACTCCGTAGGCAGCATGGTCATTGACATTGGTGGAGGAACTACTGAAATAGCCGTCCTTTCCCTGGGTGGGGTAGTCCAAAGCACCTCCATCCGAATCGCCGGGGATGAGATGGACGAAGACATAATCCGCTATGCCAAACAGAAATACAACCTCCTCATAGGGGAAAGGATGGCCGAGCAAGCCAAAATAGCCATAGGTTCTGCTTACCCCCTACCCAAAGAAGAAACTTTTGTCCTCAGAGGGCGCAACCTCATCACCGGCCTGCCGGATGAAGTAGAAGTCTCCAGCGTAGAGATAAGGGAAGCAATCTCCAATTCCATTTCGGCTATAGTTAATGCTGCCAGGGACGTCCTGGACGATACGCCTCCTGAGCTCGTGGCCGACCTTATGGAAAGGGGGGTCGCCCTGGTGGGTGGAGGAGCCCTCCTTAAAGGCATTGACCGCAGATTGAGCGAAGAACTCAAGATAAAAGTCTACGTGGCTGATGACCCTATAACGTGCGTGGTCAGAGGAGCCGCTAAAATCTTGGAGTACCTTGATGTCTACTATAAAGTCCTTTCCGGGGTCAGGAGGGGCTAAAAAAGCCAGTTGGCGCTTCTTTCTGCTCCTCATAGCCTTAGGCTTCCTCCTCTCAATGCTCTATAAAGCGGGGCTTTTGAACTCGGCCCAAAACTTCGTTCTAACCATCGCTTCCCCAATCCAGTACGGCCTCTCCTTTGCCACCTCCTCTTTCCGTCAAATCGTGGATTCCTTGGCCGAATTTAGGAACCTCCGGGAGGAGAATGAGCGGCTGAGAAAGGAGCTGGAACGCCTTATCATTGAAAATATCCAGCTAAGGGAGTTGGAAGCCGAAAACAGGACCTTGAGAGAACTGCTCCACTTCACCCAGGAAAACCCTATCTTTGATTACACAACGGCCAGGGTTACAGCCAGGGTCATTGGATTTGACCCTTCCGGTTTCACCCGGTATATCCTGATAAACGCCGGCCAGAAGGAAGGAATTGCCCCCGGAATGGCAGTTGTTACAGAAAGAGGGCTTGTAGGAAGGGTGGTTAACGTCTACAAAAACACCGCAAAAGTATTGCTCATCACTGACCCCTCCAGTTCCGTAAGCGCTTACCTGCAGGGAAGCCAAGCCACTGGGATGGTGGAGGGGACGCCAGACGGTTCTCTCGTAATGCGCTACATACCTTTAGAGGCAAAGGTCTCGGTTGGAGAAATAGCCCTCACTTCAGGCTTGGGTGGGACCTTGCCTAAGGGCTTAGTAATAGGCCAGGTAATTGAAATTGAAAAGAAGGATTACGACCTTTTCCAGGAAGTCCGCCTAAAGCCTTCCGTTGACTTTGACCGGCTGGAGTTGGTCTTAGTGCTTAAGGAGGTTAGCCATTAATTTCTACTCAGACCTTGCCCTCCTTTTAGCTTCTGTCCTTATCCAAGAGGGCGCCCTGTGCAGGCTCAGATTGGGCCCCGCCAGGGTGGACTTTATCTTCATCCTGATACTTTCCTGGAGCTTTGCCAAAGGGGGGAATGCTGCCCTGGCCTGGGCCTTCAGCGCCGGCCTCTTCATGGATTTGATTTCCGGCGGGCCGCTGGGACCTTTCACTATCTCCCTGCCGGCGGTAGCTTTCCTGGCGTCTTTTATATACGAGCACATTTCCCCCTCCAACCCCTTCTCTTCCCTCCCGATAGCTCTTTTGCTCTTCATCCTGTATGATTTGTTCAAGGTGGCAATCCTGAGCTTCATCGGATATAATTTCATCAAAGCCGAAAGCATCGCTTTGATAACTTTACCGTCGGCACTTTTGAATGCGGTGATTGCAGTCCCGGCTTGCCTGCTCCTAAGCAGGTTGTATAGGCGAGGGGAGGTATGAACAGGGGCAAAGGCCGCATCTTGGCTTTGCAAATAAGTGCAATCCTGATTTTCCTTGTTCTCGGGCTCCGCCTCTGGCACTTGCAGATTCTAAGGGGCGATTACTACAAACTCTTGGCCGAGAGAAACCGCCTCCGCCTGGTCCAAACCGATGCCTTACGCGGGATAATCTACGACCGCTGGGGGAGGCCTTTGGTTA
>JAPWUT010000259.1 GCA_028275425.1 Anaerolineae bacterium
GGGGCTTCGCCCCCTGGACCCCACTTTGCCCACCCCCGCTGGCTGAGGGTTTGCCAGGGTTTTGGGCCCCACTCGTGGCAGGGTTACAGGGGTGGGCTACTCGCCCCTCTTTTGGTTTTGTGGGGGGACACCCCCCACAGCCCCCCGCCATGGGGGCTGTGCCCCCTGGACCCCCCCTTTTGCCCACCCCCGCTGGGGGGCGAACTGGCAGGGAGCCCAATCGGGGCATTGGCGCGTAACCGGAGTTTGTGTTATACTCCGGCAAGCAAAGTATTGAAGGAGGAGCAATGCGAAAAAGTTTATGCGCGGTCCTATTGCTTTTCTTCGCAGGGCTTGCAGTTTTGGCTTGCAGGCCTTCAAAGGCAACCCAGGTTCCAACCCCTAAGCCGACCTCAACGCTTACCCCAACTCGCAAACCTACCCCGACCACCCAAGCTCTAAGGGAAACCCCTACTCCCAAGCCGCCCCCAACGTTTACCCCTACCCCCAAACCAACTCCAACGTTTACCCCGACCCGCAAACCAACACCAACTCTCACTCCAACCCCAAAGCCTACTCCTACCCCGACTTCGCCACCACGCCGGCTGAGCACTGGCACCTTTATCAAGCAGACGGTGCCCCTTGACGGCTACGGCGAGCTGGAAATAGATAATGGCACAAGCTTAGATGCCGTTGCCGTCTTCACCACCCTTACCGACCAGGTAATCTTCGCCGTTTACGTTCAGGCTCAGAGCAAATTCACCGTCTCGGGCATACGGGATGGCACTTACAAGCTCTTCTTCATGCTTGGAGAAGATTGGGATGAGAAAGGGGCTCGCTTCACCCGAAAGGTGAGGCGCGCCGTCTTTGAGGATAACTTCCCTTACACCACAACCGAGACCACCGCTACCGTCTGGAGCGTCACCCTTCATCCGGTCGTGGGGGGAACGGCCGAAACCGAGGATGTCAACGAAGCCGAATTCCCTCCCCTCCGCTAACCCTCAGGGACAGCGCACGATGTCCTGAGCCCAGAGGCAATCGGCGCAGGACGGGCACCACCCCCAGCAGCCATCGTTGGATTCGGCGATGTCGCATGTATCCCGGAGTTGACAGTCCACGCACGAGGGGAAGCGAAAGTTCAGCACTTCAGCCCGGAAACGGACGTATTCATCCGAGGTCCAGATTTCGGCCAGGCTCTTCTCGTTGACGTTGCCCAGGACGTAGCGGGTCACGTTCTTGCGCCGACCGAAGATGTAGTAGGGGTAGGTGTGGGAAAGAGCATAGCAGGGGCTGACTCCGCCATCCCATCCCACAACTAACGCTTTGTTGGTTATGAATCGGCAGCGCCGCTCGGCCCCCCAGCTCATCCGGGGCATTTCCACAATCCCCCAAAGGAGCCAAAGGCCACTTTTCAAAGCCCAGCCAGGCGGGATAGGCAAAGAGGGCCTCTCGTCCTTCCCATAAAGGGCCTCTGCAGCCATCTCCAAGGTATGAGGCAAAACGTGAGTGACTAAGATTCGGTTGGCCTCCAGCCGACGGGCCAGGTCCGAGATCGCGGGCAGGTCGTCCACGTTCCGTTTAAGGGCAACAAACTCTATTTGAATCCTGGGGACTGGCTGGCCCCGCTCCCGCTTGATGCGGTTCAGGGCCTCCACGTTCTCCACCACAGTCCGCAGGTCGGCACCCCGCCGGACGTCGGCGAAGATTTCCGGACGAGCCCCATCCACGGAGACGCTCAGGACGTCCGCCCCGATTTCCACTAACGCCCGCGCCCGCTCCTCATCCAGCAACGTGCCGTTAGTGCTTATGGTCACCTTGACCCCCAACTCTTTCACTGCAGCAAGGTAATCCAGAAAGCGAGGGTGAACGAAAGGTTCTCCATATCCGCCGAAGAGGACCTCTTGCAATTCAGGGAGTTCCCGCATACTCTCCAACACCCGCCCGAAGGTCGCATCGGTCATATCGGCCAGCGGCTCCCCCCAAATGTTGCGCACGCAGGTCCGACAGGCCAAGTTGCACCGGGTGGTCACTTCTATGTAAACTTTGCGGATGTCGGGACGGAGCGGGAAAAGCGTGATGCCCATCTCCGTCGCTGTTACCAGTAGCTCTTTCCCGGCCTCCAAGCCGTAACGGCGGCGGAGGTCTTCCGGCAACACAACGCATCCTTTGGAATTAATCGCCATTTTCATCACAGCACCTCCCAACGTTCACAGCGCCCACCCCAGCGAGCAACAATCCGCCCATCCATCCGAATTTGGACAATCTCGCACAGGTTGGGACAGGCGCGGCACTCAAATGAGGTCGTCTGCACATCGGCGTGGACGACGTCAAAGCCGCGGAACTGGCTGGGCCGGCCGTCGCTCCACTCCCGCGCCAGCAGCGCCGCGCCCAGGGCCCCCATCACCTCGTGGTACGGCGGGACGATAATCTCCGTCCCCAGGGCTTCCCGGAAGGCCCGCACCACCCCGGCGTTGGCCGCCACCCCGCCCTGGAAGACCACCGGCGGCTCTATCGTCTTCCCCAGGGCCAGGTTGTTCAGATAGTTCCGCACCAGCGCCTGGCAGAGGCCGTAGAGGATGTCGTCCAAAGGAAAGCCCATTTGCTGCTTGTGTATCATGTCCGACTCGGCGAAGACAGTGCAGCGGCCGGCGATGCGCACCGGGTTGGACGACCGCAAAGCCCTTTGCCCCAGTTCTTCAACGGTGATTCCCAACCGGTACGCCTGCTGCTCCAGAAACGACCCCGTCCCGGCCGCACAGACGGAGTTCATCGCGAAATCCACCACGACGCCGTCCCGAATCAGAATCAGTTTGGAATCCTGCCCGCCGATGTCTATGACCGTGCGGACATCGGGGACGAAGTGCAGGGCCGCCACCGCGTGGGCCGTAATCTCGTTTTTGACCACGTCCGCGCCGACAATGGCCCCCGCCAGTTGGCGGCCAC
>JAPWUT010000260.1 GCA_028275425.1 Anaerolineae bacterium
CTGGCGGCTTGCTCTTCTTCAAATTGGGTGAGGGAGGAAGGAGCCAGGAGGAGGTTGAAGGCTTCCCGAAAGCCTCGGATAAAAGCCGTAGCTGCCTCGTCAAAGGTAACTTCTCGTCCCAATAGCTCGGAAAGGGTTGAAGCTCTCAGGCGGATTCTTTCCTCAAGGGCTTGCCTTTCCCGGCTTCCGAGGCGCAGGAAGCGAGCGATTGCGGCAATGTCGCCCTTCAAGGGTATGGAACCATGCTGGAGGATGGCTCCTTTGCGGCGGAGCTGGGCACTCCCTATGACCTTTTTCCCCTCACATTCTATCTCGTAATCGGAAGGGGCCTCAAAGCAGACTGGGCTTGAGAGGTAATCCTGGCGGTCAGGTATGGCTTGGTAAGGCCTCAAGCCCAGGATTTCAAGCCCTCTTAGAAGGCCATAGCTTATCCTTCGGAAAGAGTCCAGGACCCCTGTGCCTGCCAAGGGGTGGGAAGAAGGCAAGACCACGCTGTAAGTTAGCTCCTGATAATGCAAGATAGCTTTCCCTCCCGTAGGCCTTCGCACTATGTCAATCCCAGCCTTGCGGCATTCTTCCAAGTCTATTTCTTCCTGAACCGATTGATTCAACCCCACTGAGAGGCACGGAGGTTCCCAGCCGTAGAAGCGCAGCGTGGGCGGGACGAGGCCTTCGGAAACGGCCTGGAGGATTGCCTCGTCTATGGCCATGTTAGTAGCGCCATCGGCAAAGCCGCTTACGATTAAACGCCAGGTTTCAGCTATCTCAGCCATAGGGCTTTACCAGCTTTTCGCTCTTTGCGCTATCAATCTCAGCTTCCCTTCAGGGCTTTCCAGCCTTCATAGTTGTAGGCTAATGAGCAAGCTTAGGGCCCGAAAGCCCTCAACTACAAATTGGTGCTCTAAAACCCTTTATCAAATTGCGCTTAACCCAAGTCCAACTCACGACCATGCAACTGATCACCCGATTGTTTTGCCCTCACTCGCAATGACATTAAAGCTTACAACAAAAACTCCGAGGCCACCTTCTTCCCCTCCACCGCCAAACACCCCAAAACACTTCCCCACCGTCCTCACCCGCTCGGAAGCTCAGACCCTTCTCTCCTGATCGCCCAACAGCTCGCGCATCAGCCGCAGGTGAGCTGAGGGACCAGTCAGCTGGAGCGAGATGTTAGGCCGCCTTTGTATCACCTACAAATCCGAAGGCTTACATCATCCACAAAGAAGCTGGTTGGATACAAGATATCATTACTAGCTTCAAAGGAGAGGTACAACTCTCGACCGGCATAACTCCGTAAATCAAAGGTTGCTGTTTGCCATGTCCTTCTGGGACTCCGGTTGCTTAGCTTGTCCAGCTCCTTCAAAAGATTACCATTCGTGTCCCTTAAGCGAATGTAGAGAAAGTCATAGTCCATATCAGAGTTCGGCTCTTGAGTCTCCATGTACCAGGCATAGGTCAGGTTGGCAGAGAGGGAATCAGGTGGAATATAGATGTATTGCCTCAAAACATCATTAGCATAGTCATATCCACCCAGGTAAGCTCCATAATGGCCACTGGCGAACCAGGTTCCATCGGCTAAGGGGTAGCCATCCGAAGAAGAGACTAACCAATAACGAGGCTTACCGTTAATAAATTTCTCAAACCCTCCATTCCAAACCTCATTGTAGCAGTTGCCACCATAGTTCCTGAGGGCAAGGGGGAGGAAGACTTTGTGTGGGTAAGGTGGGGGGTTGCAAAGTAACTTCTACCCCTTCGCTGGCGCTGATGCGGGCGTAACCATTGAAGGCCTCATCCGAGTTAAACGCTTTAGCTACACGCAAAGCACGAGACTCATAGGGGGACAAGCGAATATAAGGGTAAGGATAAGGAGGCTCCGGTGCGCCGAGCCACCGAGTGTTGAAAGAGTGGTCTTCGTTGTAAAGCACCACATCCGCTGCCAATGTTTGGCTTGTGGTGTTCCGTAACACTATGGTTGGCCGTTCTGCAACTCATAGTCATTTATTTCACCCCTTGAGGCAAAACAAATGACCGGTTGCTTCCTGCTTCCACGAGGGGCACCGGGCCAAGGCCCTGCAACCTCCCCTCTCCACAGGCGTTACTTCCCAGGGAACTCCCGGTAGGGCCGTTGAGGGTGGCCAGCCCATATTGCCACAAATTGAGCGCCGCATTCCAATCCCGGTCTATCTCCAACCCACACGCCTCGCAGCGGAAGAGACGTTGGGACAGAGGAAGCGAAGGCCCAATCTCCCCACAGTGGGAGCATGTCTTCGTGGATGGAAAGTCCTGCGGCACCACAATGAGCTTTGCCCCATACCACTGGCACTTATACTCCAGCATCCGCCGGAACATACCCCAGCTTGCGTCATAAATGGCCTGGGAAAGGTGGCCGTTCTGGGACATTCCCCGCACATTCAGGCCCTCAACGACTATGACTGGCTTGGTTTTCGCCAGCCAAGTCGTGAGTTTGTGTAGGAAATCCCGACGGATGTTCCTAACCCTACGGTGCAAACGAGCCAAACGCAATGAAGCCTTCTTGAAGTTCTTAGAGAATTTCTGCTTCCGGGAAAGCTGGCGTGAACGCCGCTCCAAAAGCCGCAGAGCCTTCTTAAGCGGCTTAGGAGCCTCTACCTTCGTGCCATCCGAGAGCGTAATAAATGACTCCAACCCCAAATCAACCCCGATAATGTCCTCCGGGCTTTTGGCTTCTCGGATTTCAGGGTCAGGCCGCTCTACCACACAAGTGAGGCTAACAAACCAGCGGTCGGCCTCACGGGAGATTGTAGCCGAAAGGATGCGGGCTTTCCCCGCTCGGAGTAGCTCAAGGAGTTTATCGGTCCGCTCCTTAGTCCGCACTTTGCCGATCCGAGGGAGTTTCACATGGCGTGGTGTGACCCGGATGGAGCCGGTCAGGC
>JAPWUT010000262.1 GCA_028275425.1 Anaerolineae bacterium
GAAAACGGGGGGCCAGGGGGGCGAAGCCCCCATGGCGGGGTCGTGGGGGGTGTCCCCCACAAAACCTTAAAAGGGAACGGCTGTCAACCCCTGTACACTTGCCACGAGTGGGGCCCAAAACGTTGGCGAACCCTAAGCCTACGAGGGTGGGAAAATCCTTGAGCACACCCCGATAGCTGGGAGATAGCTTCGCCTTCGGCTCGCAATGACACGGGGCTAACGGATAAGCTCAAGTTTTGCCACCCTTACCAAGAGGCGCTTCAAACCTTTCCCCGGGAAAGCTACAGTTACTTCTTCTTCCCCATCCTTGATTGCGCTTTCCACTACAACCCCTTCCCCGAAAATCGGATGGCGAACTTTGTCGCCCAGCCGGAAGGAGGGGGAAGCAGGCGGCGTAGAAGGCACCTCTTTCCTCTCCTCTAACTCCAAATCGTCACTGTAATAGCGCAGGAGGTGGGAAGGAATCTCCTTTATGAAGCGGGAAGGCTCAGAAGGGGAGAAACTGCGGTAAGGGGAGCGACGGAAGGTGTAAACCAGGTAAACCCTATCCTTAGCCCTCGTTATCCCTACGTAGCACAGCCTCCGCTCTTCCATCATCTCCTCCAGGTCCGTGTAGGAGCGAATGTGGGGGAAGAGCCCTTCTTCCATCCCGATTATGAAGACCACCGGAAACTCAAGGCCTTTGGCCATGTGCAAAGTTAGCAGGACCGGAACTTCCGTCTTCTCCTCCAGGTTGTCCACATCTGAAACGAGCGTTACCCCTTCAAGGAAGGCTGCCAGTCCCTCACGTGGAGGGAAAGTAGCATATTCCTCCGCTGCCTTGCGTAGCTCCTGGACGTTCTCCCACCGCTCCTGCCCTTCCGGAGTCCCGTCCTGAAGGTAATCCCTGTACCCAGTCCTTTCCAGGACGTAGTCCAGCAGGCTGATGATATCCTTTTCATCGGCTGCTTTGGATAAATCCTCCAAAAGGTTTAAGAAAGCCAAGAGGGAATTGGAAACCTGGCGGGAAAAGCCCAGATGCTTGGGGTCATCCCGGACAAGCTTAAGGACTTGGTAGAGCGAGGAGGCCCTGGAGAAGGCGATGTTCTGGAGGGTCTTAAGCGTTTGGGGGCCAATTCCCCTCGGAGGGACGTTTATTATCCTCTGCAAGCTTATGTCGTCCATTGGGTTGAGGATGAGGCGCAGGTAGGCCAGTATGTCCTTTATCTCCTTCCTTTCATAGAAGCGAATCGCTCCCACGAGCTTGTAGGGCATGTTGTGACGGACAAAAGCTTCTTCCACAACCCTGGACTGAGCATTGGTCCGGTACATAACGGCGAAGTCACCGGGGTTATAGAGCTTTTTGGCGATGAGGCGCTTTATTTCCCGGACCACAAATTCGCCTTCGTCGGCTTCATCGTAGGCTTCGTAGAGTATTAAGGGTAGGCCGCGTCCCCTTTCGGTGTAAAGCATCTTTGGGGTACGGTGGGGGTTGTGGGAAATTATGCTCCGGGCAGCATCAAGGATGTTCTGAGTTGAACGGTAATTTTTCTCCAGAAGGATTATCTTGGCATCGGGGAAGTCCTCCCGGAAGCGCAGGACGTTGCGCCAATCGGCTCCACGGAAGCGGTAGATAGATTGGTCCTCATCCCCTACGGCGAAGAGGTTGCGGTGCACTCTGGCCAGTTCTCTCAGGATTTCGTACTGGGGCATGTTGGTATCTTGGAACTCATCCACCATGATTTGGAGGAACCGGCGCCGGTATTTCTCCAGAACTTGCGGCGCTTCCCTCCAGAGCCTAACTACGGCCAGGAGCAGGTCATCAAAGTCCAAGGCATTGTGGTTCTTGAGGATTTCCTGGTAACGTTCGTAGACCCGACGCATCACTTCTTCCCAGTAAGTGGAGGGGTTGAAGTCGGAGGGCAAAATCAGTTCGGCCTTGAGGCGGGATATGGCCTGTAGGAGTGCAGGGGGGCGGTATAGCTTTTCGTTCAAGTTCAGTTCCCGAACGGCTTGGCGGACGGCACTGAGCTGGTCCTCTTCATCGTAGATTACGAAGGAGGAAGGTATTCCTATGGCCGGACCTTCCCGGCGTAGGATGCGTGCGCAGATGGCATGGAAAGTCCCGACGGTTAGTTCTTCAACCCTATCCCCGAGGAGTTTATAGAGGCGTTCCTTCATCTCTCGGGCTGCTTTGTTGGTGAAGGTTACGGCCATGATGGAGTAAGGGGGTAGGCCGCAAACTTTTATGAGGTAAGCGGCGCGGTGGACCAAGACTTTGGTTTTACCGCTTCCTGGCCCTGCGAGGACCAGGACTGGCCCTTCTATCGCTTCTACTGCTTCTCTTTGCGCTTCGTTCAGGCCTTCTAAGATGTCCATCTTGCCCTCTCAGGGTATAGGATACCATTTCTGGAGCCATCGGGCAAGTTAAGGGAAAGATTGGGAGTATCTCTGTTTCCCCGCCCTCGTTGGCTTAGGGTTCGCCAACGTTTTGGGTCCCATTCGTGGCGGGGTTGCCGGGGTTGGCTACTCGTCCCCTTTTAAGGTTTTGTGGGGGAACACCCCCCACAACTCCCCGCCAGGGGGCGAAGCCCCCTGCCCCCTTTTCCCACCCCCGTGGGCTGAGGGTTTGCCAACGTTTTGGGTCCCACTCGTGGCGGGGTTGCCGGGGTTGGCTACTCGTCCCCTTTTAAGGTTTTGTGGGGGAACACCCCCCACAACCCCCCGCCAGGGGGCTCCGCCCCCTGAACCCCCATTTGCCCACCCCCGTGGGCTGAGGGTTTGCCAGCGTTTTGGGTCCCACTCGTGGTGGGGTTGCTAATGGGGGCTACTCGCCCCCTTTTATGGTTTTGTGGGGGCACATCCCCCATGCCCCCTGGGAGGGGGCTGCGCCCCCTCCACCCCCAGTT
>JAPWUT010000264.1 GCA_028275425.1 Anaerolineae bacterium
GTCCGAGCCATCAGCAAGAGTCCATCAATGTGGTGGATACTGGGCCTTGGGGTTGGAATCCTCGTGGGTTTGGTGGCTCTCGGCTTCAGGCTCGCTGTCCCCAAGTTTAAGCTAATCCAAGAGCTCTTGGACCGACTAAATAGAATAGCCAGGGAAAATTTAGCCGGCGCTATGGTGGTCAGGGCTTTCAATCGGCAAAGGTACGAAGAGGAACGCTTTGACCAAGCCAACCGGGAGCTAACCCAAACCACACTCTACGTTAACCGCGTCTTTGTAATGATGATGCCTTTGACCATGCTATTGATGAACGGCATTTCAATCCTCATAATCTGGGTGGGGGCGCACCAAGTAGCCCAGGCTACGATAAGGATTGGGGACATGATGGCTTTCCTCCAATATGCCATGCAGGTCTTCTTCTCCTTCATGATGCTTTCCATGCTTTCCATAATGGTTCCAAGGGCCGATGTAGCTGCCAACCGCATAGCCGAGGTTTTGGAGACAGAGCCAAGCATAAAAGACCCCGAAAACCCCAAGCCTTTGCCCTACCCCTTCAGGCCTACAATAGAATTTCGCCACGTATCTTTCCGCTACCCTAATGCTGAGGAATACGTGCTTCGTGATATAAGCTTTACCATCCAGGCCGGCGAAACTGTGGGAATCATCGGGACTACGGGCTCAGGTAAGTCCACGCTTATAAACCTCATCCTTCGCTTCTACGAGCCGACCGAGGGGGAAATACGCATAAGCGGGGTGGACATAAGGCAGGTCCGCTTGAAAGATTTGAGGGCTCACATCGGCTACGTGCCGCAGCATGCCAACCTCTTCAGTGGCACGGTTGAATCTAACCTGCGTTTCGCCGATGAGGAGGCTCCTGGGGAGCGATTGCATCAGGCATTAGAAGTGGCTCAGGCCATGGATTTCATCCTCTCCAACCCCCACGGTTTTAACCTCCCGGTCGCTCAGGGAGGGGTTAATTTCTCCGGTGGGCAGCGCCAGCGCTTGACCATCGCCCGGGCTTTGGTTAAGCGGGCTGCAATCTACATCTTTGACGATTGCTTTTCCTCGCTGGATTATCAGACCGACCTCAGGTTACGGCGTGCCCTTCGGGATTACCTCCGGGGAAGCACCATAATCATTGTGTCCCAGAGAGTTGCTACTATAAAAGATGCCGACCGCATCTTGGTGCTGGATGAGGGTCAGCTTATCGCCCAAGGAACCCATGAGGAGCTTATGGAGAAATGCGAGATTTACCGGGAGATTGCCCTATCGCAGCTTAAGCTTGAGGAGGTAAGGATATGAGTGGCCCCCTTGCCCCTGGAGTGCGAAGTCCCTTTGACCGTGGGCCAATGGGTAGAGGCCCAGGCCATATGCAACTGGGTCCGGTGGAAAAGCCGAAGGATTTCCTCGGGGCTGCCCGTAAGCTCATCTCCTACCTAAGCCCATACCGTATCACCATCGTAATTGTTTTCCTTTTAGCCGGAGCTTCCACTGCCTTCTCCATATTTGGCCCTAAAATACTCGGTTCGGCTACCACAAAACTCTTTGAGGGCCTCATCGCCCAGCTAACCGGAACAGGGCAGGTTGACTTCGCCGCTATTGGGAAAATACTTCTTTCCGTGCTTGGGCTTTACCTCCTTTCCGCCGGCTTGAGCTATGCTCAAGGCTGGCTAATGACCAATGTGGCGATACAAGTAACCTACAAGCTTCGCCGGGAGATTATGGCCAAAATCCAGCGCCTTCCTTTCCGCTACCTTGATGGGACGGAGCACGGGGAAATCCTCTCCCGCTTGACCAACGATGTTGATACTATCAACCAAACCCTGAACCAGAACTTGACCCAGATTATAACCTCCTTCGTGACGGTTTTGGGGATGCTGGCCATGATGCTTTCCATCTCCTGGCAAATGACTTTGGTAGCCCTGCTCATAATTCCGCTATCCAGCGGGGTAGTGATGTTCATAATCAGCCGTTCCCAGCAGCTCTTTGCCCAGCAACAAGCGCACCTTGGCCGAGTGAATAGCCATGTAGAAGAAGCCTTCGGTGGGCATGAGGTGATAAAAGCCTTCAACGGCGAGGAGAAGAGCATAAGCCAATTCAACCATTACAATCAGCAGCTTTACAGCGTCTCCTGGAAAGCCCAGTTCCTTTCCGGAATAATGATGCCGGTCATGGGATTCATAGGGAACTTAGGCTATGTAGCCGTGGTCATACTGGGCGGGTACCTTGCAGTCCATGGCCGCATTGCCATCGGCGACATCCAAGCCTTCATCCAATACATCCGCTCCTTTACCCAACCGATTACCCAGCTGGCCAATATTTCCAACATCCTACAGCAAACCTTGGCTGCAGCCGAGCGAGTCTTTGAATTCTTCGCCGCAGAGGAAGAGAGCCCCGACCCTGAGCATCCGGTCCGGTTGGAGGAAGTCAGGGGGGAGGTGGAATTCCGGAACGTTCACTTCAGCTACATTCCGGGCAAGCCTGTGATAAAGGGCTTCTCTGCCCGGATTCAGCCTGGCCAGAAGATAGCCATAGTTGGTCCTACTGGAGCAGGGAAAACAACCCTGGTCAAACTCCTAATGCGCTTCTACGACGTAGACGAAGGGGCTATCCTCATAGATGGGCATGATATCCGGGAGTTTGCCCGCTCTGACCTCAGGCGTCTTTTTGGGATGGTGCTCCAGGACACATGGCTATTCAATGGCACCGTTATGGATAACATCCGCTATGGGCGGGATGGAGCTACTGATGAAGAGGTTGTAGAAGCAGCCCGGCTGGCCCGCATTGACCGATTTATCCGTTCACTACCGGAAGGTTACCGCACGGTAATCAATGAGGAAATGACCAACCTCTCCCAAGGGCAAAAGCAGCTTTTGACCATTGCCAGGGC